>DYHU01000453.1 GCA_020724025.1 Syntrophorhabdus sp.
ATTCGTCTCCGGACAAGGCTCATCCTTTACTCCACACTCGTCATCCTTCTTGTCATGGCCTTGATTATCATTCTGGTCGAAAAGCGGCAGTCTGAAACGATTCAGGAGGAGGCCCAAAAACGGGGCGTCACCATTGCCAGACATTTAGCGGCGGTGAGCACCAACGCTCTTCTTACGTATAACTATGTCGTCCTCGAGCAGAATGCGGAGAGGGTGGCCCTTGAGGAAGACGTCCTTTATGTCATCATCCACGATAAAGAGGATAAAGTGGCCGCCTACAGTCAGCATGATGAGAAACAGGGGATGATCCTCACGGACGAAGTGAGTCAGAAAGCTACCCGAGCCAGGGCCCCATTGATTCAACCGATTCTCTATGGAGAAAAAAAAGCGAGGGTCCTGGATATCTCCATACCTGTTTACATCAAAGAGTCTCAGGAGAAGTGGGGGGCCATCCGGATTGGCCTCTCGTTAGAAAGGATGTCTGGTCAGATTTTAAAAACCCGTCTCAATCTCCTCCTCTTGGGACTTTTCGCCATTGCGCTTGGTATCCTCGGATCGATTTTCTTCGCCAGGCGAATCACCCAGCCCATCTCGAGATTGGTTGAGACGACAATCTCAGCGGCCCGAGGAGACCTCGACCAGGTGATCGACATTCACACGCGGGACGAGATCGAAGAATTAGGGAAGAATTTCAACTTTATGATTCGGCAGATTCGTCTCCATCGAGAGGAACTGGAGAATCGTCTCCGGGAGATCGTCTCCCTCAAGGCTTATAATGATAATATCCTTTCTTCGATGACCAACGGGCTCATCACGGTGGATTCGGAGATGAAGGTCGTCACCCTTAACGAGAGGGCCGAGCAAATTTTAGGAAAGAAGAAAGAAGAAAGCGCAAGTTTTTCATTGGCCCAGGTATTGGGTGACCGGCATCCCCTTTATGGCATGATGGTTGAGACATTTGCGCAAGACAGGGGAATATTCCATTCCGAAATAGAGCTGAAAAGGAATGAGGAATCCATGTGGTTGACTGGAAGCACTTCGGTCCTCACCGATGGAGAGGGAGAGAAAATTGGCGTTTTAGCGGTTTTTCAGGATATCACGGAAATTAAAGCCCTTGAGGAGAAACTCCGGCAGGCAGACCGGCTGGCCGCCCTTGGAACCCTCTCGGCAGGGTTAGCCCATGAGATCAAGAACCCCCTCTCCGCAATCAAGACCTTTGTCCAGCTCCTTCCCAGAAAGCTTGAACATCCCTCCTTTATGGAGAAATTTAATACTACGGTTCCAAGGGAAATCGACCGAATCAATCAATTGGTGGAGGATCTGCTGGAATTGACCAGGAGAAGAGCGCACCCCTTCGTTGCCCTGGATGTGAACCCTCTCATCCTTCAGGTCATTGATCTTCATGGCGAAGAGATGAAGAAAAGAAAGATTCTTTTCGAAGACCATCTCGACAAAGCTATTCCACAGATTCAAGGCGATGCGGAGACGCTCTATCGCGCTTTCTCCAATCTTGTAATCAATGCCATCCAGGCCATGCCCAATGGCGGGTCGCTTCGGATCTCATCGGTCCTAAGGGACTCAAAATATCCCGAATTGCGGATCACTTTCAGCGATACAGGGATGGGAATGGATGCGGAAACGGCAAAAAACATTTTTAATCCTTTTTTTACTACCAAAGATAAAGGCGTTGGCCTCGGAATGGCCCTCACCCATAAGATTATCGAAGACCACCGGGGAACCATTGAAGTGACGAGCGAGAAGGGAAAAGGGACCACCTTTATCTTGAGAATCCCTGTAATCAAAATTTCAAATTGCCAACAATAGTTAACAGTCGAACCTCCTTCCTACGGAAGCCTTTCTCTTTTCTCCAGCTTGTAACCTATTAAGATTTAAAGAAATTTATTTTTAACCCTACCAAGACTAATTTGGCATACTATTTGCTCTCTTTAATTAAGGCTAAAAAATAACTTCTTTTGGGGAGGAGGAAGATGGATCAACATGCTAAGCGCATTTTAGTGGTGGATGATGATCAGGGGATTCTGGACTCCTTTGAAGTCCTCCTTGGAGACCGCTACGATCTCGTCATGGCGGATAACGGTTATGAGGCCCTAAGGATTATCGAAACGGAACCGCCTCGTCTGGTGTTTTTAGATATCAAAATGCCCGGTCTGAATGGAATGGATGTGTTGAAAAGGCTTCAAAAAGATCAAAAGAATGTGGAGGTCGTCATCATCACGGCCACCCACCGGGAGGAGACGGAAAGAGAGGCAA
>DYHU01000454.1 GCA_020724025.1 Syntrophorhabdus sp.
CTCTCCAATAGAGGAAAAGGTTTTTTTTGAGAAACAAAAGAAATAATAATTTTAATTATCCTCTGAGTCAATAAGAAAACATGTGAATATCCCTCAGGAGCGCAAGATCATCCGGACCTCATGTCTTCTGTTTGCCCTCGAGGCCCGCAAGAAGGACCTCATTACCGCCAGGAATCACCATTTCGAAGATGGACTCCACGGTCGTATAGTCATAGTAGCCGAGTCGGGCCAGAGGACGAATTCGTAACAGATCGATACGACCATCCGGACCGATGACATCGTCTTTGATATGCACCAGAACCACACGGCCAATGATCACATCCGCAGTGCCCATCGGTCTGTTGCCAGGCAACCGAAGAGTTCCGTGGTAGCGGCACTCGAACTGAATCGGGGACTCTGCGACCCGGCAGGGCTTGACCCGGACCGATGGCGCTTTGGTCAGACCGGCAAGCTCAAATTCGTCCACCTCCGGCTCCACCTCCGCCGCTGAGCGATTGACCGCCTCGCGAAGGTCGTAGGTGGCCATGTTGTAGACGAATTCACCGGTTTGCTCGGCGTTGACCACTGTATCCTTCCGGGTTCCCCGTGTGTTCTGGTTGGCTGCGAACATCACATAGGGAGGATCATAGGTCAGGTTTTGAAACTGGCTGTAAGGCGCCAGATTGTGCACGCCGTCAGGGCTGATGGTCGAAATCCATCCGATGGGTCGAGGCACCACGCAGGACTTAAAGGGGTCGTGGGGAAGGCCGTGGTCATTTTTTTCCGGATCGTAATACATCACTTCTCCTCCTTTTTGCCTTCGAGGAATTGCTTCTTGAGTTCTCGTTTCAGGATCTTGCCGGTTGGACTCCTTGGCAGGTCATTTAAAATCACATACTGCTTGGGAACCTTGAAGGGCGAGAGACGAGATTTCAGAAATAATTTCAGCTCCTCCGGAACGAGGCTCTGCCCTGACTTAGGGACAATGAAGGCCGTCACCCGCTCACCCCATTCTTCATCCGGAAGCCCAACCACAGCGCACAATTCCACTTCCGGCCTCTTATAGATGACCTCTTCCACTTCGCGGGGGTAGACGTTCTCGCCTCCCGTGATCATCAAGTCCTTAATCCGGTCGACAATGTAGAGATAGTCATCCTCATCAAAGAGTCCGACATCACCGGATCGAAGCCACCCATCGTCCCAAAAAGTAGAACGTGTTTCTTCAGGATTATTCAAATATCCGATCATCACATTGCGTCCACGGATGCAAATTTCGCCTTCACGGCCTTGTTCCACTTCATGACCAGAGGGGTCTCGAATCTGAACCTCCACACCGTGCACAGGATCTCCAACCGATCCCACCACGTGTCGGTAGAGGTGATTGTAGGTGACAGCGGTGGCCGTCTCCGTCATGCCATAACTTTCGAAAATACTCAGACCGGTTTGTTCTTTCCACTGCTCGACGATCTGCCTTGGCATACTTGCCGCCGCTGAAAAACAGTAGCGAACCTTGCCTAACTTTTCCCGAAGTCTATCCAGGGCAAGCCATCTTACGTAAATCGTTGGGACGGCAAAGAGTTTTGTGACCAGGCCATTGCCGGTCGCCCATAAGACCCGGTCCATATCGAAGGAGGGAAGCAATTCCACGCATCCACTGCTCAGAATGGTGGCATTCATGATGTGTATCTGCCCAAAGATATGATTAAAAGGAAGAAAACAGAGGCCCCGGTCAAATTCATTGGACCGCTCATAGAAAGTGATGTTGTGGGACGAGACGATGATGTTCTCATGGCTCAGCATGACGCCCTTGGGCGTTCCGGTCGTCCCTCCAGTGTAGAGAATGACCGCTGTATCAGAACGGTTCCGGTCAACCGCCTTAAAAGAGGATGTTCCTATTTCGAGCATCCTGTTTAGATCGAGATCGCCCTGCGGGCATATCACCTTCTCTAAACCACAAAAGTCTTTGATGCGCAGGAGGTCATGGAGTTTTTCGTCAAATGTAAAGATGAATCTCGGTCTGGAGTGATTGAGCAAAAGGGATAGTTCATCCCCCGTTAAAAGGCTGGACAGAGTGACAGCAACAGCCCCTGCTTTGAGCACACCGAAATAGAAAATGATCCATTCCGTAGAGTTTGGAGCACAGAGACCGATGAAATCGCCTGGTTTTGCCCCCATCTTTATCAATGCGGTGGCAACCTGATTGGCTTTTTGATTCAGCTCTCGATAAGTCATCTCACGGCCGGCTTCGCTGATGGCCGGCCGATCCGGAAAGAACAAAGCAGATCTTTC
>DYHU01000455.1 GCA_020724025.1 Syntrophorhabdus sp.
CTTCAATTCAGACATAAGGAGGGGGGAGCTATGGAAGGCAGGATATGAGGGGGTTATATAGGTTGACGGATGGAAAAATGATAAAAAATGTTGGTCCTTTATATTTTTTTCTTGACAAATAACACCTAATATATATAATAGGTGTCATGAATCTCAAAGCCCTCTCTTTTCGTCGGAAAAAGGTGAGTCTTTTGATGCGGAGGAGAGCTTACTTAGAGCGGATAGCGATGGGGCGATCTCCGATGGTAGCGGCCTCTTTTATGCCCCGGAGACTCAGACCCGGTGGTCCTGTGGTGTATTATCTTTCTGCCTCTATAGAGGGGGAGAGCCGGCATCGCTATATTCGAAAAGGTGAGGTGGATTACTGGCGCAAGCGGGCCTTTTCGTGGCGGAGGTTCATGAAGGCCATGGCCTCCTGGGTAAAGCTGAATCGGGAGATCGAGAAGGAGTTAAGAGAGATCGGCAGATTACGGTGTGAACCCTTACCAGGAGGGAAGCTGGGGTGAAGGGAGAATTGATTGTCTTTCAGGAGAATAAGGTGGAGGTTCGAAAGAGATTGAAAGACGGGAGGATTGATTATTTGGACCTCACTTCGTGGAGTTTTCAGGACAGGCTGTTTGGTTTTTTAATCGAGGAGAGATTTTTTGAGTGGTGTGGGTCAAGTTATCCCACACCCAGGGAGAGGGAGAATATTCCCGTATGGTTTCTTTTGGGATGTGCCATTCAGATGAAACTTCACCGGACCGCTGCTTTCCAAAGGTTAGAATATATCCTGCGGTCGGGTTCCATTTTGACGAGGGTGAAATTTAATGTAGGGCTAAAAGGAGGGGGATTTAACGAGAAGCACAAGAAGGGGCGGGAGATTCCGATCGATCAGGACACGGCCCGTAAATTTTTTACCGATACGGAGTCCTCTGGGGTCGAGCATTGGTATAACACGGATGTGCAGAAATGGCTGAGGCGGCATCGGGGCTATTCGGACAAAGAGGGGATCTTTATCTTAGATCCCACCTTGATTCTTCTTCCTGACAATCCCAATTACCGAGAGGCTGCCCTTTTACCCTTGGACAAAGAAGGGAGATATGTGGATGTCAAGAAACTTTCTTTGGAGGAGCAGAAGCGATTTAAATATACCCGTGCTTATAAATTGACGATGTTACTTCATTGGAGTCGTCAGGATGATTATTTTCTCTTTGCTGGTGGCCACTTAGGGAGGGGGGATGAGTCGGGGCTAAAGAGGGGGGAGGAGTCGGTGGACCGATTTGTTTCCCAGGTGGGCAAAGGGGTGATCAAGCTTTTGATTATGGATCGGGAGTTTATTGATGGGGCAATGATTACTCGTTTCAAAAAGATCCATGGGATCGACTGTTTAGTGCCCTTGAAGTCCAACATGCATGCCCTGATCGACGCCTTGGGGATTTCAAGGTTAGAGGAGGTAAAATGGGTTCTTTATCAAGAGATCAAGGATGAAACGGGAAGAGTGGTGGAGGTGGAGGAGGTGGCTGGGGTGGGGAGGGTGGAGTCGTGGGAAAGTTGTGAGGTTCCGCTCTATGTTGTGCTGGTACGAACAAGGAAGGCAGATGGCTCGAGTGGGATATGGGCCTTGGCTTCGACAAAGGAATTTAGTGATCCCAGATTACCCAGGCAACTCTATACGGGCCGGATGCAGATCGAGGAGAGGATTGATCAGATAAAGAATTGTTGGTGGGTGGGGTCCTTTACGACCCCTAATTTTAATGCCGATGGGGTGCATGTATTTTTTGTCCTACTCACCTATACCTTGATTCAACTCTATCTTAAATCCACCCATCATGAGGAGTTAGCCACAAAAACGATAGAGAGCTTAAAGCAAGAGGAGAGATTAGGAAAAGATGCAGTCGTTGTCTATGCAGAGAAATACTTTGCCGTTTTTGACGTCGATGAGTATACAGAGATCATTCTTCACCTCAGAGAAGAAGCTCGATTAAGAATGTGTCGATGGATTAAACGGTTTAGGAGGAATAAGATCAGAGCCCCCTGAAAATAACCCCTTCCATAAGTCGCAAGTCTTCTTAGCTTTTAAAGAGCCATGAGGCCAGAAGAAGAGGTCTCTTCTTCATCAAATACCCCTTCCCTGTTGATCTCTTTTCTATTGGTGCCATAGTAAGAATACCAATAAGAATCATCTCTACCCCAACAGGCGGCTTATCTCAACGTCAATGATTCTACGGCGAGGATTCGCTATAAGGTGCCTTCCCCAACCCTCCTTATGTCTGAATTGAAG
>DYHU01000456.1:0-2002 GCA_020724025.1 Syntrophorhabdus sp.
CGGCGGTTTTATTGAATCAATCTTACCGGGGTATGTTTGAGATGTTTTATGCCGGGCTGATGGCACAGACTCATTTGAAAGACATTTACGACAAAATTACTTATACCTGGGATGAGGAAACACAATCATTGAGGGGCGATCTGTCCGCTGTCAAGACAGAATTGGAAAACCGTTATGCACAGGATCCTATATTAGGAGAAACCGCTGCGAGCGAGTTTATTCGAAGCATCAAAGGATTTCAAGCTGAAACGATGTTGGTTTTGGATACATTTCGTGGCAATCGGACATTCTCATGGTTGATGGATTCTTTTGGACCTTCATTCCAGATCGACGGAAGTATTAATAATGACACCTTGAGTGGAACAACAGCTTCGGATGGGATACGCGGTGGTGGCGGAAACGATACTATTTATGGTGGGAGTGGTGACGACGTGTTGTACGGGGGTCCGGGAGATGATTATTTGGATGGTGGGGTTGGGTCAGACACGTTGAGGGGAGGGCCTGGGAATGATGTTTTAGGGTCAGGGAACTACTATGAGATATGTGGGGGTGCGAATGTTTATGAGGGGGGACCTGGGAATGATACGATTCGAGGGACACAGTATGTGGACACGCATCTGTTTAGTGTTGGGGATGGGCAGGATGTGATTCAGGACAATGGTGCAGGGGACATCTTGCGGTTTGGGGCAGGGATTGCGCCTTCGGATATTAGTGTCCAGCGAGTGGGCATGGATATGGTGTTTAGGCATGTGAATGGGATGGATCGGGTGACGATGAAAGGTTGGTATGGGACTGGGTACAATCAGCTTGGCCGTGTGGAGTTTAGGGATGGGAGTGTATGGAGTGGGACGGATCTTCATACGCAGGGTTTGATCCTTAATGGGACGGAGGGCAATGACACCTTGGCTGGTGTGGATCTTTATGGGGATACGATTTTTGGATCAGGTGGGAATGATACGATTTATGGTTGCGGAGGCAATGATCTCTTGGACGGGGGTCCGGGAGATGATTATTTGGATGGTGGGGTTGGGGTGGACGTGTTGAGGGGAGGGCCTGGGAATGATGTTTTAGGGTCAGGGAACTACTATGATGTATGTGGGGGTGCGAATGTTTATGAGGGGGGACCTGGGAATGATACGATTCGAGGGACACAGTATGTGGACACGCATCTGTTTAGTGTTGGGGATGGGCAGGATGTGATTCAGGACAATGGTGCAGGGGACATCTTGCGGTTTGGGGCAGGGATTGCGCCTTCGGATATTAGTGTCCAGCGAGTGGGCATGGATATGGTGTTTAGGCATGTGAATGGGATGGATCGGGTGACGATGAAAGGTTGGTATGGGACTGGGTACAATCAGCTTGGCCGTGTGGAGTTTAGGGATGGGACGGTTTGGAATGGTTCGGATCTTCATGCGCAGGGGTTAATCCTCAGTGGGACGGAGGGCAATGATACGCTTTCGGGAGTGGAGGCGTATGGGGATACGCTTTATGGATTAGGGGGCAATGATGCGCTTTATGGTTATGGGGGTAATGACTATTTAGATGGTGGTTTGGGCGATGACATCTTGGATGGGGGATCAGGAGCAGATACTCTTGTAGGAGGATTGGGCAATGACACGTTGGGTGGAGGGAGTGGGTCGGCTGATTATAATGGTACTGGGAACATTTATGAGGGGGGATTGGGCAATGATACGTTGCGTGGGTCGATTAATGGGGATCTTTACAGGTTTAATTTAGGGGATGGGCAGGATGTGATACAGGAGCCGAGTTGGATTGGGTCTGGTGGTACAGACATCTTGCGGTTTGGGTCGGGAATTGTAGCTTCGGACATTGTGGTTCAGCGTTTGGGCAATGATTTGGTGTTTAAGCATGTGAATGGGACGGATAAGGTGACGGTACAGAATTGGTATATAGGTGGGCAGTATCAGTTGGAGCGTGTGGAGTTTGGGGATGGGACGGTTTGGAATGGTTCGGATCTTCATGCGCAGGGGTTAATCCTCAG
>DYHU01000456.1:2102-2261 GCA_020724025.1 Syntrophorhabdus sp.
TGGTATATAGGTGGGCAGTATCAGTTGGAGCGTGTGGAGTTTGGGGATGGGACGGCATTCAACCTCTCGGACCTTCAATTAGGGACGAGTTTAGTGGACACCTCAACCGGAACCTCCTCTGATTCTGTCATGATGGGGTATGAGGGAAACGATACCCTC
>DYHU01000457.1 GCA_020724025.1 Syntrophorhabdus sp.
TTAAGTGCGGCATTGATGCCCTTCTTCAGGAGTTCATCAGGAGGAGGTTGAAGGTGAGGGGGGGAAGTTCGATTCCTCTTCTCATCCTCTCCCTTGATGAACATTCAGGAAGGGAGGGTCTGACGACGCGTTTGGAGGCCTTTCGGGATGTGATGGAAGAGATGAAGAAAGCACCAAATCCCAAGCACCAAAATCCAAATAAATTCCAATAACCAAACTCCAATTTTTGAAATAGATCTTTTTGGTCAATGGATATTGGAGATTGGGATTTATTTGGGATTTGTAATTTGGAATTTGGAATTTTGAATTGTAGAATCTGTTTGATTACAGCGATTCTGAAAATGGATGATGGCTCAATATGGGAAATTTTTTAGGTATTGATGTTGGTTCCATCACGACGAAGATGGTTGTGATCGATAAGACGGATGGGGTCATCGCTGAGATCTATCTCAGGAACAATGGCCGTCCCCTCGAAGCGATCCAGCAGGGATTGGAGATCATCTCTTCTCGATTAGGCAGAGAGGCCTCCATCGATGGGGTGGCGACCACGGGCAGCGCCCGGCATCTGGCCGCTTACCTCGTTGGAGCGGATCTCGTCAAGAATGAGATTACCGCCCATTCCATCGCCGTGATCGATCTGTTCCCAGAGGCAAAGACCATCTTCGAAATCGGGGGACAGGACTCCAAGGTCATCGTCTTGAGGGCTGGAGTCGTGGTCGATTTCGCCATGAACACGGTCTGCGCCGCAGGCACAGGCTCTTTCTTAGACCAGCAGGCCGCGCGGCTTGGCATTTCCATTGAGGAGTTTGGAACGCTTGCCCTGAAGGCCAAACATCCTGTCCGGGTTGCCGGACGGTGCACGGTC
Source organism: Syntrophorhabdus sp. (assembly GCA_020724025.1). The sequence continues at coordinate 866 of DYHU01000457.1, forward strand.
TTCGCAGAAACGGACATGATTCATAAACAGCAGATCGGCCATTCCATTGAGGACATCGTTGGAGGGCTTTGTGACTCCCTGGTTAAAAATTATCTGAACAATGTCTGTCGTGGCAAAGAACTCCTTTCTCCGGTTGTCTTTCAAGGAGGAGTGGCCGCCAATCAGGGCATCCGGAAGGCCCTCGAGATGGAACTGGAGACCGATCTGATCATCCCGGAACATTTCGGTCTAATGGGTGCAATGGGTGCGGCCAAACTGGTAAAGAGGGCGAAACCTTTTAGGACTCAGTTCAAAGGATTTGAACTGTCCCGGAAATCCTGTTCCACCCGGGGATTCGAATGCAGTGAATGCGAAAATCAATGTGAGGTGATCCAGCTCCTGGTCGATCAGCAAGTGGTCGCCTGCTGGGGCGACCTCTGCGAAAAGTACCGCAAGTCTCCTGGTCCTATAGTCGGATAATCTTATGGTCAACCGGGGTTAAGAATGGAGGAGCGCTATAGCCGAACCCTCAATCGATTCATCTACCTCTTCCTCTTTCAATTCTGTTCAACCCTCATCCCCCGTTCGGTCCAGAAGTTCTTCAGTGTCGTGGTGGGAGACCTTTTCTATCTCCTGATGCCGAAAAGAAGAGAATATGTCCGGAGGAATATCGAAGGGGTGAGCCGGGGGAGATGGTCGAAAGCAAAGATCGAGGTCTTTACACGGAAGACGTTTCAAAATTACGGCCAGTACCTTCTGGACTATATGGTAATGCACCGTCTCCGCCCTTCCAATAAGGGAAAGTGGGTAGAAGAGGAGGTGGGAGGCAGTTACATGATCGAAGCCCTTCAGGGAGGGAAGGGGGTCATCTGCATCACACCCCACCTCGGAAATTGGGAGATGGGAGGGCTTCTCTTCTCTTTTAAGGGAGGAAGGCTCAATGTCTTCACCCTGGATGAGAGGGATCTGGATACGAAATCTTTTCGGGAGGAGATGAGGAGGAGAAGGGGAATCAGGAATATCTATATCGACCCGAAGGATGATTCTCCGATGGCGGTGATCGATGTGGTCAAGGCATTGCGGGACAATGAGATCGTGGCGATGTTAGGAGATCGCATCGAGACTCAGAAGACGATGCCCTTTGCCTTCTTCGGAAAGAAAACTCCGTTTCCTATCGGAGTGGCCCTTCTTGCCATGGCGACCGGTGCGCCGGTGCTTCCGGTCTTTGTGGTGATGGAGAAGAACCGAAAATATCGAGGCATCATCGAAACCCCTATCCACTTCGATGCCGCTACGAGGGAAAACCGGGAAGCGGTCATTCGAGAGGGGATGGGAAAATTGATAAAAAAATTTGAGGAGTATATCGAAAAATACCCGGATCAATGGTATAATTTTTATTCTTATTGGAA
>DYHU01000089.1:0-1432 GCA_020724025.1 Syntrophorhabdus sp.
TCAACGGATAGAGGTTTCGCTTCAAGGTTTTTCCAGAAGAACCTCCCGACCCTTTCCTATCTCTTTAACTGGGGGTTACATGTTTAAAAATAAAAGACTTGACTTTTAAAATATCCGTGATTTATGATGAGCTTCAATTTGATGAGCTTCAATTAAAATAGGCAAAAATAAGATTCCCATAAAAGGAGGAGGTGATTTAAATGACAAAAGCGGAATTGGTGGTCGCTATTGGAAAGGAAGCCAAAGTTTCCAAAGCGTCGGCTGGAAAAGCCCTAAATGCCTTCACCGCTACGGTGACAAAGGCTCTTAAAAAGGGCGACCGATTGAGCCTTCCCGGGTTCGGGACTTTTTCTGTGACAAAGAGAAAAGCAAGGATGGGGAGAAATCCTCAGACAGGGAAGGAGATTAAAATTCCTGCCGCAAAAGTGGCCAAATTCAAGGCGGGAAGCGTTCTGAAGAGTGCGGTAAAGTAATTTTAAAAAAATTCTGGTCCATTCTAAATAAAAAAGGGGAGAAAAATCTCCCCTTTTTTATTTACCTCGTTAGAAATAATGGACGCTGCCCTGCAGGGGGGGGTACATTTTAGAAGAATTTCAGCGGAATTCAATGCCCCGCTGGAATTTCTAACGGGGTTTATCACGAGGTAGATAAATAATGGCTTTCGAAGAAATATTTAAACAGGTTATGAACAGTGGCATGCCTTTGATAGAGCGAATCACCCCAAGATGTGGTATTTTTATATCGCCGGCTCACAACTGAATAACTTCTTGAAATAACAAGACTATTTAGAACCTCCCGTGTTCTTCCATTTCTTTTCATAATGAAATGAATGGGTTGAGAGACTAAAACCATTTTTTTCCACAGGATTTGCACATCTTCGGGGTATCCGCCTCCAGGCCTTGATTTTGCTGGTTCTGAAGGCTTTACCCTCTCCGCTGCATTGATACTAAAATAGTTACTGATTCCCTACTCGGGAGATCAAGGCAGAATCGGCAAGAGAGCGATCCCAACCCAGCAATCATAGGAATAGCCGATCATAGAAAAAGACATAGATGTCCTTCCCCCTTTGATAAAGGTTTCGAGAAATGGGAGATCGTCTCGTCTTTGATCAATGCGGGTTCAATCGCTATTCTCAATTTCTTAAGCGAAAACCGTATTGAAAGATAAAGGTGTTTCTGTTATCTTTCAAAAGAGTTTCATTGTAAGGAGAAACGATGAAACATGTCATTCTGGGAACAGCGGGACATATAGACCATGGAAAGACCTCTCTGGTCAAGGCCCTGACCGGAGTGGATACGGATCGATTGAAGGAGGAGAAGGAGAGGGGGATTACGATTGAATTGGGGTTCACCTTTCTGGACCTTCCCAGTGGCATCCGGCTGGGTATTGTCGATGTGCCAGGCCATGAAAGATTTGTTAAGCATATGGTGGC
>DYHU01000089.1:1532-13005 GCA_020724025.1 Syntrophorhabdus sp.
CCGGCCCCATACCCTTACCCCAACAAGAATCATTGATGCCTATCTGGAATATTTGCCCAATGCCCCGAGGCCGCTCAGAAATAGAACCATCCAGAGATTTCATATTGGCACGAATCTGGCTACCGCCTCGATCTATCTCATTGATCGAGAGGAGCTGTCCCCGGGAGAGGGAGGATTTGTCCAGTTGAGATTGGACCGGGCCATTGTGGCTTTGCCTCAGGATCGCTTTGTGATCCGGGGTTCATCGATCATTCAGACCTGCGGAGGCGGGGTCATTCTGGATACCCATCCTGATAAACACAAGCGGTTTTCAGAGAAAGTCATCTCCGATTTAACCCTCCTCAGAGATGGGAGCGGAGAAGAGGCCCTCCGTCAGCATATCCTCCATTCTGGCATAGGGGGAATAATCCTGGAAGACCTCTTAAAGCGAGTGGCCGTGGCTCCCAATGACGTCCAGGTCATTCTCAGGAGGATGGTTGAAAGAAAGGAACTCATCTTAATTGATCCGGAGAGGCTGAAGGTGGTTGATTTCTCTCAATATCAGAAACTGAGGGAGATTGTACTATCTCAGTTAAAGGAATTCCATGGACGATTTCCAATGAAGTCCGGACTGGCGAAGGAAGAGCTGAGGACGAAACTTCCTGCGGAAGGGGATATTAAACTCTTTCAAATCCTGATCGGCGAGCTCACCCAGTCAGGAAAGATTGTTCTGGAGAAAGATAAATTAAGATTGACTGAACACCGGGTCTCCTCATCCGATGAAAAAGGCCTGGTCAAAAAGGTGGAAGAGGCAATCCTTAAAGGAGGTCTCCAGCCCCCCTCTCCGAGGGAATTGGCTGATGCATGGTCCGAGAAAGAAGAAGGAATCCAAGCCATATTCGAACATCTTGTCCATGAAGGTATCCTGGTGAAGATCAAGAGCGGAATCTATTTCCATTGCATCCCTTTCGAACATTTGAAGGAGAGTTTGATTCAGAATTTAAAAAAAAATAGAGAAATCACCACCCCTCAATTTAAGGAGATGACCGGGGCCTCGAGAAAGTATGCCATTCCTTTGATCGAATATTTTGATCAAATCAAATTGACTCTTCGACTGGGAGATAAGAGGGTTTTAAGGGCGGGGAAGGAAGGATGAAGGGTAGGGAACGGTTTAAAACCGTTCCCTACAGAATTATTGAGAGCCTGTTTATGAATGCTGTTATTTTCTTTTTCTGTCATTCCCGTGCTTGCGCGCCATAGCGCTTCAGCGCGCAGGCGTGAAAACGGGAATCCAGGGTTTCCTGTGAAAACAGGAACCCAGTTCTTAATGGTTCCCTGCCTTCGCAGGGACGAGGCCTGGATACCCGCCTTCGCGGGTATGACGAACAAATTGAATTTATAAATAGAACTATTCAGAAAGGGGTTTCGTATGAAGGTGAAGAAGAAGATTACGAAGAAGAAGTTAAAGCAGCCCGATGAATTTCTCAGTTTCACGGAAAAGTCCTTTCTCTTTATCAGCCAGCATATCAAAAAAATGGTCATCGGCACGATTCTCGTTCTGGTCCTTTTCTTATCCTTCTTCTTGTTTCGAATGTGGGATCAAAGAAAGGAAGATGAGGCAAATCAAAAATTTATTTTAGCCCTTGAAACCTATCAGACGGTCAGTTCTCCATACCGTGAAGGTTCGCCAGCTGAGTATAAAAAGGTACTGGAAGGATTTGAGGAGGTGATCAAGACCTATTCACGGACCTTGTCGGCAAGATCCTCTCTCGTCTATAAGGGAGGTATTCATCTTCGCCTGGGTGAATTTGATGAGGCGATCAATGCCTATGATGCCTTCCTTAAGAAGGCCGGTAAAGAAAGGCTGTTTCAACTTTTAGCCCTGGAGGGCTTAGGGTATGCTTATGAGGGAAAGAAGGATTATGAAAAGGCGGTGAAAGCCTATCAGGAAATCATCAAATTGGGTGAAAAATATCATTGGGCGGGCGCTCATCTCAATATGGCGAGGTGTTATGAGAAAATGGGTAAAAACGAAGAAGCCCTTGAGAATTACAGGACTTTTTTAAAAGTCTCACCAAAATCACTCTCGACCAACTCCGTTCTCAGGAAAGTATCTATTTTAGAGAAGTAATTGAGCAAGTTAAATGTTTCACTTGACAAATAGGATTATATCAGTAAATTTGTGATAAATATTACATAGTCAAAAAGATAGAAACCGCATCAAGCTCAGGAGGCTGTTATGGAAAAGATATTACAGGGGAATTATGCAATTGCAAGAGGGGCATGGGAAGCAGGGGTGAAAGTTGCCTGTGCTTATCCGGGCACACCGAGCAGCGAGATCCTTTTGGCGATTGCCACCCAATATAAGAAAGATATACAGCCTGAGTGGTCTCCAAACGAAAAGGTGGCTCTTGAGGTAGCGAGCGGTGCCTCGTTTGCCGGTGCCAGGGCGCTGGTCTGTATGAAGCATGTGGGTTTAAATGTTGCCTCAGACCCCTTTATGACACTTTCCTATACCGGTGTTAAGGGCGGACTTGTCATTCTCGTTGCCGATGATCCTTATGCCCACAGTTCACAGAATGAACAGGACAGCCGCCACTGGGCAAGGTTTGGGAAAGTCCCTATGATCGAGCCTTCTGACTCTCAGGAGTGCAAAGATTTCACCAAAGTGGCATTTGATTTGAGCGAACAGTTCGACACCCCAGCGCTTCTGAGAACCGAGACCCGGATCTCTCACTCTTTTTCACCGGTAAAACTCGAAGATCGAAGGGAGTCGGTCATTCCAATCGGTCTCGATCTGAAGGAGGCACCCAAGTATACCATGGTTCCTATCTATGTCCGACAGAGACGGCTCGTCGTCGAGGAGAGGATGAAGAAGTTAGAGGCCTTTGCCGATGAGTTCAAACATAATGTAATGGAGATCAATGATCCTAAAATCGGGGTGATTACCAGCGGAGTCTCCTACAATTACACCAAAGAAGTATTCCCGAACTATTCCTATCTCAAATTGGGTATGGTCTGGCCTCTTCCGAAGAATGTGATCAGGGAGTTTTTTGCCAAGGTTAAAAAAGTAATTATAGTGGAAGAACTCGATCCGTTCCTTGAAACGGAGATCCGGGCCATGGGGCTTAAGGTCTATCATGGAAAGGATGTGATTCCCAACATCTATGAGTTAAACCCGGAGATCATTGAAAAGTCAATCATGGGAAAACGCTATAAGCCTCCTAAAGAGAGGATCAAAGTGGATGAACTTTCTAACAGGCCGCCCAATCTCTGTTCGGCCTGTTCACATAGGCCCCTCTTCTATGGTCTGAAAAAATTGGGGGTTTTTGTCTTCGGAGACATCGGTTGTTACACGCTTGCGGCAGCGCCGCCCCTCAATGCCGTCCATTCCACGATCTGTATGGGTGCCGGGGTGGGAGGTGCGTTCGGCGCCATGAAGGCGCTGGGCAGAGAAGGGCTGGGAAAGGTCTGCTCGGTCATCGGAGACTCAACCTTTCTCCACGGAGGAATCGCGCCTCTGATGGACATCGTTTATAATAAGGGAAATGCTACGACCATCATCCTTGACAACCGAACGACCGGGATGACAGGCCTGCAGGAACATCCAGGAACGGGATTTACGATCACAGGAGAGCCGACCAACCAGATTGACCTGGAGGTTTTAGTGCGGGCGCTGGGGGTCAAACAAGTAAGAAAAGTGGACCCCTATCATATTAAAGAGACAATGGAGGTCATCAAAGAGGAGATCGAAAGGGATGAACCCTCTGTGATCATTACGGTTAACGGCCCCTGCATGCTCCACCGGAGAGAGAAGAGGAGATTTGAGCATCCCTATTATGAAATTGAAATGGGAAATTGCAGAGGCTGCGGGATGTGTCTGGATATCGGTTGCCCGGCCATCAGCTGGAAAGAGGTGAGCGGGGATGAGGCTTTGACCAAGGATGGGCACAAGCGCAAGGGTGTCGTCTCGATCAATCGCTTACAATGTCCGGGTTGCGGCGTTTGCCAGCAGATCTGCAAGTTTGAATCGATCATTCCCGGAAAGGCATAGGAGGGAAAAATGGAAGAAAAAGTGACCAATGTTCTGTTATCGGGGGTAGGAGGTCAGGGAACCATTCTGGCCAGCGATATACTCTGTTCGGTCTTTCATGAAATCGGCTATGATGTGAAGAAGAGCGAGGTTCACGGGATGGCACAGAGGGGTGGAGATGTGACCACCCATTTCCGGTTCGGCAAAAAGGTCTATTCGCCTCTGATCAAATACGGCGATGCCGATTTTCTTATTTCCTTCGAACTCCTTGAGGGACTGCGGTACATCAACTGGGTGAAGAAGGAAGGAAAAGTTCTCCTCAACCGTCAGGAGGTGTATCCTCCTGCGGTCAACCTCGGCAAGATGAAATACCCCGAAGGTGTGGCGAAGACATTTAAAAAATTCTTTAAGGGAAATGTCTTTGTCATCAACGCCTTGGACATCGCTGTTCAGTGCGGGGATGCAAGGGCCGTCAATATTGTCACCCTTGGCGCCTTTTCCAATTATTTTGATATTAAGGAAGAGGTCTGGGAAAGAAACCTCCTTGAACACCTTCCCGAAAAAGTGCACTCGCTTAACCTCAATGCCTTCAGAGAAGGGAAGAAGGCCATTTCATAGGGTAATTCTGCTCGGGACAAAGGGGCGAAGAGAAATTCTCTTCGCCCCTTTGTTTTTTGCCCCCTCCCATTTATAATTTGAGAAGCGGAGGTAAGGCACTATGAGAAGGCTGCGATTTATTTTCTTAATGGGCATCTCCATATCGATTCTTCTCCTCGTATTTCATCACGCCCAATCAAAAGAACGTTTTCACCAATTCACAATGGAGAATGGTCTGAAGGTGATCCTGGAGGAGAACCGGACCACACCGGTCGTCGCCCTTCAGGTCTGGGTAAAGATTGGAAGCGCCGATGAAAAGGATGAAGAGGCAGGGATGTGCCATTTCATCGAGCACATGATCTTCAAGGGAACGGAGAAGAGAAAGGTGGGGGAGATGGCCAAGGAGATCGAATCACTGGGTGGTTCGATCAATGCCTATACCTCCTATGATCAAACCGTCTATCATATCACCATTGCCAGCCGTTATGCTGACATTGCCCTCGATATCCTGGCCGATGCGGTTCAGCGCTCGACTTTCGACCCGGGGGAATTCGGAAAGGAAAGGGAGGTCATCCTTGAGGAGATTCGAATGGGGGAGGATGATCCATCGAGGAGACTCTTTAAACAGACGATGGCCACTGCTTTTCAGGGCCATCCCTATGGAAGACCGATTATCGGGTATGAGAAGACGATCAAAGCAATGACCAGGGAGAGGATGCTCTCCTTTTTCAGACGATGGTATACGCCTAACCGCATTTTATTTGTCGCTGCCGGTGATTTTGACCTTAAGGAGATGGAGGGGAAGGTTAGAGCGGTTTTTAAGGGATTTGAAAGGCCCTCCGAGGGTATTCCTGAAAGGTTGAAAGAACTGGAACAGAAAGAGATCCGGTCTAACCTCGCCTTTGGAAACTTCAAGGAAACCTACCTTCAGATGGCCGTTCCCATCTCTTTCATTGGACATGAGGACACCCCAGGCCTCGATGTTTTCGCACAGATATTAGGAGGGGGGGAGACCTCCCGGCTGGTCCAAAAGGTGAAGTTAGAGAAGGCGTTGGTTCACTCGATTTACGCATCCTCCTATACACCGAAGGAACCGGGCCTCTTCATAATCGGGGCTACTCTCTCAGCAGAGAACATGGAGAAGGCTGTGGAGGAGATTCTTAAAGAGATAAACCGGCTGATCCAGGAGGGTGCCACGGCTGAAGAGCTTTACCGGGTCCGGGTCAATGTTGAAAGCGATCTCATTTATGACCGGCAGACGGTTCAGGGACAGGCGCGAAAGATGGGCTATTATGAAGCCACGACCGGCGATGTCCAATTTGAGAAGCAATACATCCAGAGAATTAACCTCCTTCAAAGCGACGACATTAAAAGAGTCGGGGAAAAATATTTTAAACCCTCCCGGTGGAGCGTCAGTCTTCTGGCGCCAGCGGAGAAGGCCGATACCCTGAAGAAGGTTTCTTTAAACACCGTTATTGAAAAAACAGGTCCCCCCCCCGCCGTTGCCATTGATCAGAAAGGGCCTCCACTGGTTTCGAGGACGGTTCTTGGAAATGGGATGCGTCTCATCGTAAAGGAGAACCGAAACAACCCCATTGTGTCCATTCACGTCTCTTTTATGGCAGGCGTTCGCTTTGAAGAGGAGGCACAAAATGGAATTAACCAGTTTATGGCTGTGATGATCACCAAAGGCACAGAGAAGCAAACCAGTCTCGAAATTGCCAAGAAGGTGGAGAGAATGGCTGGCTCCCTCAGCGGCTTTTCAGGTTATAACAGCTTTGGCCTGACCTTTACCTTTTTGAGTCAACACTTCGATGAAGCCCTGACCCTGCTCGGCGAAATCATCAAACACCCCTCATTTGATTCGGATGAAATGGAGAAGAGGAGACGGTCTATCCTCGCTTCGATCAGGCAGCAAGAGGATGATCTGGACCAAATGGTTTTCAAACTTTTCCGGAAAGTCCTTTATGAAAAGCACCCTTACCGGATGGATACGATCGGGACACTGGATTCCGTCCAGAGGATCACACAGAAGGATTTAAAAGAATATTACAGGCGGATCGCCGTACCTGAAAATATGGTTTTTACTGTTGTGGGAGATGTGGATCCAAACCAGGTGGGCCCTGCCGTTCAAAAGGAGTTTGGGAAACTACCGAAGGGCAATTTTATCCCCCCCGAAGTGGTCCAGGAGCCGCCTCTCCAAAAGACGAGAAAATTGGAGGTTTATAAAGAGAAGGAGCAGGCCCATTTTGTCCTCGGATTTCCCGGTGCGACTATTCGGAGCAGGGACCGCTATGCCATCGAGGTTCTGGATGCGGCTCTGTCCGGCATGGGAGGGAGGCTCTTCTTTGAGTTAAGGGATAAGGAAAGCCTGGCCTATGCCCTGGCCTTTATCAGTAACGTGAATCTGGATCCTGGATATATCTGCGTCTATATGGGGACCCATCCCGATAAGCTGGACAGGGCCATTGCAGGTGCCCTCCGGGAGTTGAAGAAGGTCAAAGAGGAGGGGCTGACAGAGGATGAAGTGGAGAGGGCAAAGCGATACCTGATCGGCAACTTTGAGATTGGACTTCAGACCAATGGAGCCCAGGCCAATCGGATCTCCCTCGATGAACTCTATGACCTTGGATTTGACCATTACGAGAAATATCCAGAAGAGATCAAGAAGGTATCGAAAGAGGATGTCCGCCGGGTTGCGAAGGCGTATTTAAATCTGGATGCCTATGCCCTTGCCATCATCCGTCCTCAGGAAGCAAAGAAACAATGACAGGAAGGCTGAGGCTCCACTCCTTTTCGCTCAAAGACACCCTTGAGTGCGGCCAATTCTTTCGCTTCACCAAGGCCCTGAATATGTATCTTATTCAGACTTCTGATCGGATCTTCCCGATCTGGCAAAAAAGGGATGTCCTCTTCTATGAAGGGGTGGAGGAATCCTTCCTCATCCGGTTCTTCAGGCTGGAAGAGGATCTGGGCAGGATTCTGATGGAGATCGATCGTGATCCCGTTATTCACCAGGCCATCCAGAAGTATCGAGGTTTGAGGCTGATCCGGCAGGACCCGTGGGAGTGTCTGGTCTCATTCCTCTTCTCTTCTGCTAAGGCCATTCCCCATATCCGTTGCCTGATTGAAGCCCTATGCAAATCATCCGGGAGAAAGGTGGCCTGGGGCTCTCATATCAGTTATGGATTTCCGGCCCCCAACAGCATCGAAAGTTCTCATCGGTTGGAAGAGGTGAGAGCGGGTTTCAGGACGGACTATCTGATCAAAACAAGCCGGTGCATTGATCGAAACCAACTCCTGTCATTAAGGGGGCTGACATACGAAGAGGCTAAAAAGAGGTTGATGAAGCTTCCCGGCGTGGGAAAGAAGATCGCTGATTGCGTCCTCCTCTATTCGCTCGATTTTCTCGAAGCCTTCCCCATCGACACCTGGATTAAAAAGGGATTGCAGAAGACTTATTTTAACGAGGAGAAGGTTGGAGAGAAGAAGATGGAGGAATTTGTCCGGAGCCATTTCGGCCCATATGCCGGTTACGCCCAACTCTATCTCTACCATTTCTGGCGAAACGGGTAGAGACATCCCGGCCAATCAGCCGGCAGGAAATCTGTCCAAACGAAGGTGAAATGAGGTTCACTAAAACAATCGCCCTTTTTCCCACAGAACAATTGAGGGTGAGGGCGGATGAGATTTCCGAAAGGGAAAAAGAAGTGAAAAAATTCAACAAAGAATTCAACAACGTTCCCCTGAGGTCGAAAAGGAGGGAATCTATTTGATTAGAAAATTATTTTCCTCTCTCGCGGCGAAACTGAAAGGTTCTCCTAAAGTGGTCAGGGAGATCATCTATGGACTGATGCTCCATGAGATGAATCTCGAAATGAAGAAGGAAAAAGGACATCTGGATAACCTCTTTATGTTGGTTATCTTTGGAGATCTGGTCGGACTTCCTCTGCTTCCACCTTATTATTCTTTGCGACTCCTGCCTCATATCATTCCTTCTCTTGAAACATGGAAAAGGAGGCTTCTGAGAGAAAAAGACCTGACCGATTTTGTAGCACATGATCTCTGAAAGGTTGGCCCAGTTGATTTAAAACAAAGATGGGCAAACCCGGCTATGGGTGACCCCGAAGTCTGGATCAGGCTTTAACGATTTTCTTTTTCCAGCGGGTCATGTCTTTTGTTACATTTCGGGTATCGATGGTGAGGGGTGCGTTCGCAACGACCCATTCATAATCGATCTGGCTGTGGTCTGTGACAACGACTGCGGCATCAATTCGATGAAGCAGTGGTCTTGTAAGGGAAGTGGATTTGAGCTTGAAGGAGTATTTTCTAAATGAAGGGAGAACCGGGATAAAAGGGTCGTGATAGAGAAGGATGGCTCCCTTTTTCTGAAGGAGGTCCATGAGGGCAAGGGCAGGGGATTCCCGGGCATCATCCACATCCTTCTTGTAGGCCACTCCTAAGATCAGAATCTTTGCGCCTTTCAGGCTTTTTCCTCTTCCGTTGAGGGCATCCTGAATCTTGGAGACCACATAGTAAGGGATGTGGACATTGATCTCTCCTGCCAGTAAGATGAACCTTGTTGCGAAGTCGTACTCCTGTGCCTTCCAGGAGAGATAGTAGGGATCGATCGGAATGCAGTGCCCTCCCATTCCCGGCCCCGGGTAGAAAGGGGTGAACCCGAAGGGTTTTGTGCTCGCGGCTTCGATCACCTCCCAGATGTCGATCCCCATCCGGTCTGCAAGCATCTTCAACTCGTTGACCAGAGCGATATTAACACTCCGGTAGATGTTTTCGAGAAGTTTGGTCAGCTCAGCCACGCGGGGCGAGGAGACCGGAACGACCTTTTGAATGGCCTGGCGGTAGAGTGATGTGGCGGCCTTTTTACAGGACGGGGTGACGCCGGAGACCACCTTTGGGATTTGATAAGTGGCAAATCCTTTATTTCCAGGATCTTCTCTCTCCGGAGAATAGCCGAGGAAGAAATCCTTTCCCACCCTCAGGCCCGTCGATTCCAGTTTGGGCAGAACCAATTCTTCCGTAGTGCCGGGATAGGTGGTGCTTTCAAGAACGATCAACTGACCTTTTCTCAGACAGGACCGGATGGAGTCAGTTGTTTTCTCAATGTATTGCAGATCAGGCTCTTTCTTTTCAGTTAAAGGGGTGGGGACACAAATCAGAATGCAATCCGGTTCATTGAGGCGGGGAAATTGGTCCGTCACCTCTAAATACCCTTTCCGGATATATTGAGAGATGAGGGAGCCGGAGATCGATTTGAGGTAACTCCTTCCCTTTCTGAGCATGGCTACCTTTTTGGAATCGACATCGAATCCCAGAACCTTATAGCCCACCTCGCAAAACCTCAAAACCAGGGGAAGGCCCACATAGCCCATGCCGATAACGCCAACCAGGGCTTTCTTCTTTTGAATCTTTTTGATGAAATGTCCGACCATCTTTCCTTTCATATAAAATCTTTCCATTTGTTTTTCCCTCTCCCTCGAAAGGCTGTGTCGTAATTCACCGTTCGCCCTTCGATACGCTCAGGACGAACGGCTAAGTAATTGATTTTTAATTTGCCGTGGTCCGTTCGTGGTGAGCCTGTCGAACCATGAACGGACTTACGACACAGTCTCCGATGGGAGAGAGGGGCAGGGTGAGGGTGAATAGGTGTCTCCCCCCCTCCCCTCCATCCTCTCCCGCCAAGGGAGGGGATGATAAGGTATGATTACTTTTTATAGAAGGCCTTGATCCGATCTACGACCCTCTCCTGTTGCGCTTCTGTCAACTCAGGATAGATCGGCAAGGCCAGGGTTTCCTCGGCAGCCTTTTCAGAGATCGGAAAGTCCCCCTGGCGGTGTTTTAGAAAGGAAAAGCATTCCTGTAAATGGAGGGGAAGGGGATAGTAGATGTCCGTTCCAATCCCTTCTTCCGCAAGAAACTTCCGGAGTTGATCTCTTCTGGGAACACGGATCACATATTGATTGAAGATATGGCGATTTCCGTACTGGATGACCGGAAGTCTTAACTCCCCCACAAGGGAGAGGAGGTTTCGGAATAGTTCCCCATATTTTCGGGCGAGCCTCTGCCTTGCCTCCGTCCATTTCTCGAGATATTTGAATTTTACCAGGAGAATTGCAGCCTGAATCGTATCGAGGCGACTGTTGATCCCAATCCACTTATGGAAATATTTGGGCTGGCTTCCGTGAACTCTCAGAATCCGAATCTTTTCTGAGAGATCCGGGTCATTGGTCACGACCATTCCAGCATCTCCGAAGGCACCCAGGTTTTTGGTGGGATAAAAAGAGAAACACCCAATATCCCCCATCTCGCCAGCCTTTCGGCCATTGGAGTTGGAATGGGGCTTATATTCAGATCCCAAGGCCTGGGCAGCATCCTCAATCACAAATAGTTTTTTTCCTTTTGAAATATGAAGGATGGGTTCCATATCCGCACATTGTCCAAAGAGATGGACAGGGAGGATGGCTTTCGTCCTCTTTGTGATTCTTGCTTCAATTTTTGAAGGGTCGATGTTATAGGTGTCGGGATCGATATCCACAAAGACCGGAGTGGCTCCGATGCGGGAGACCGAGCCTGCTGTGGCAAAGAAGGTGAAAGGGGGGAGAATGACCTCGTCGCCAGGTCCGATCCCTAATGCCATTAAGGAGAGAAAGAGGGCATCCGACCCTGAAGCCACACCAATGGCACAGGTGATCTGACAGTACTGAGCGATCGCCTGCTCAAGGGCATCCACCTTCGCTCCCAGGATGAATTGCTGGGTTTCAAATACCTCATCGATGGCAGATTGAATTTCTTCTCTTAGAGAAAGGGATTGAGGTTTTAAATCGAAAAAAGGGACTTTCATCT
>DYHU01000458.1 GCA_020724025.1 Syntrophorhabdus sp.
TGGAAAGAAAACTCAAAGAGCTTACCGTCCTTTACGAAGTCAGCCAGTTGATCGGGTCAACCCTAAACTGTCAGGAAGTCTTTTCAGATGTCCTGAGTACATTTCACTCTCACCTGGGGATGAATCGCGGAACCATTACCCTACTGGATACCATCACCGGGGAACTGAAAATCCGGGCCGCTCACGGAATGACCGAAGAAGAAGTTAGAAGAGGAAAATACTTGGTTGGAGAAGGCATCACTGGAAAGGTTGTGGAAACAGGGGAGCCTGCTATTGTCCCTCAAATCGAAAACGAACCCCTCTTTTTAAACCGGACCCGGTCAAGAGACAATCTCAAGAAGAACGACATCTCCTTTATCTGTGTGCCCATCAAAAATGGGTCTATCATTCTGGGTGCATTAAGTGTGGATCGCCTTTTCAGTGAAGATATCGCTTTTGAAGAAGATATCCGTCTTCTCTCCATCATTTCGTCCATGATTGCTCAAGGTCTTAAGATCCAGCAGATGTTCCAGGAAGAGAAGAAACAGCTTGTGAGTGAAAACATCACTCTCAAAGAAAAGTTAAAAGAGAGATACAGCCTTTATAATATTGTGGGAACAAGCAATAAGATGACCGAAGTCTTTCAAATGATTGAGAGGATCGCAAGCACTGATGTAACCGTTCTCATCCGGGGGGAAAGCGGCACCGGGAAAGAGTTAGTAGCAAATGCCATCCACTTCAACAGCCCGCGGGCCTCCAATCCTTTTATTAAATTGAACTGCGCCGCCCTTCCCGACACACTCATCGAGAGTGAACTTTTCGGCCACGAGAAAGGTGCCTTTACAGGAGCCACGGAACAGAGAATGGGGAGATTTGAAAGGGCCGATGGCGGAACTCTTTTTCTTGATGAAATTGGTACATTAAATCTCACGGCCCAGGCGAAGCTCCTGAGAGTTCTTCAAGAGAAGGAATTTGAAAGGATCGGAGGAAACCGAACATTCCGGGTCAATGTGCGCATCATTGCTGCCACCAGTAAAGACCTGGAAAGATCGATCGAAGAAGGGACTTTCAGAGAGGATCTCTATTATCGGCTGAATGTATTCCCCATCTTCATGCCTCCTCTCCGGGAGAGAAAGACAGATATTCTCCTTCTGGCCGACTATTTTGTTGAAAAATTCAACCAAAAACATAAAAAGGATGTTCGAAGGATTTCAACTCCAGCCATTGACATGCTAACACAATATCATTGGCCGGGTAATGTGAGAGAACTTGAGAATTGCATTGAAAGGGCTGTCCTTTTCTGCACGGATCGGGCTATCCACAGCTATCATCTCCCCCCTACCCTTCAAACAGGAGAGCAGTCTGGCACCATCCCTTCACTCTCTTTTGAAGAAGCAATGAAAAACTTCGAAAAGGAATTGATCATCGATGCCCTCAAAAACTCCAGAGGAAACATGGCCGAGGTTGCCAGGCTTCTCAATACCACGGAGCGGATCATATCTTACAGCGTAAGAAAGCTTCAAATTAATCCAAAGTCTTATCGTCCCTAATCCCACAAAATTGTGGGTTTCCTTCTTTTTTCCAACAAACCTGTCGCTTTTGATTTTTTTCTTTCTTCCCGTCGCCACCCTTCTTCATTCTCATGGAATCAATCGAAAGGAATTTGATTTCGAAGCCTTAGGTGTCCGTCAGAATGGAAAATATTTTATTGGCATCATTCTTGAAAAGATTGGAATAAAGCCGGCTATTCAAAAATCAAATCTAAGGAGGAAGAAAATGCTGAAGGTAAAAAACCGAACCTTTATCCTGTCCATCTTTATCATCGTTCTGCTTATAGGTGTTGGCAGTGCTTGGATGAATGATGCTTGGTCTGCTGAAAAGGAACCCATCAAGGTGGGAATCTTACATTCCCTGAGCGGCACCATGTCGATCAGTGAGGTCGCAGTAAAAGACGGAGAGTTGTTGGCCATTGAAGAGATTAATGTTCAAGGTGGCGTACTCGGTAGAAAGATCGTGCCGATTATAGAAGATGGAGCCTCTGACTGGCCTACCTTTGCTGAGAAGGTTAAGAAACTGATTATGAAAGATAAGGTCGCCGTCGTATTTGGCTGCTGGACTTCTGCCAGTCGGAAGGCAGTGTTGCCGGTTTTCGAAAAATATGACCACCTCTTATTTTACCCGGTTCAGTATGAAGGACTGGAAGCTTCAAAAAATATTATTTATACCGGAGCAACAGCAAACCAGCAGATTATGCCCGGCGTGACATGGCTC
>DYHU01000459.1 GCA_020724025.1 Syntrophorhabdus sp.
AGACGACCATTCTCCGGATGATTGCAGGATTCACCCGGCCGGACGGGGGAGAGATATTTTTCGATGAAAAGGAGGTCAACGAGGTGCCACCCTGGAAGAGGGATGTCGGAATGGTTTTTCAAAATTATGCCCTGTGGCCTCACATGTCCATCTTTGAAAATGTGGCCTTTGGGTTGAAAGAGAGAAACCTTCCAAAATCGATTGTCCGGGAAAAGACTCTTCAAGCCCTCTCCATAGTCAATCTCGGGGGGCTGGAGAAGAGAAGACCTTCCGAACTCTCAGGAGGACAGCAACAGCGGGTTGCCCTGGCAAGGACCCTGGTTATTGAACCCAGGCTCCTTCTTTTGGATGAGCCGTTGAGTAACTTAGATGCGAAACTCAGGGTCCAGATGAGGCATGAGTTGGTCCGGATTCAGAGGGACCTGGGCATCACTTCCATTTATGTCACTCATGACCAGGAGGAGGCTTTGACCCTGTCCACAAGGATTGCGGTCATGTCAAAGGGAAGGGTAATCCAGGAGGGCACTCCGAAGGAGATCTATGAAAACCCAAAAAGCCGTGAGGTGGCCGATTTTGTGGGGACCTCCAATTTTTTTAGCGCTCATGGGACCGAGCGGGTTAAGAATCAAATTCACGTAAAAACCGACGAAGGATTACTGTTTATTCTGGCGGGAGAAGATTTGGAGTCTCTTTCTATAGGATCGAATCTCCTCCTCAATATCCGGCCCGAATCCATTCAGGTTTCTTATTTTAAAGAAATCTCTCAAAATGAAAATCGAATCGAAGGAACGGTAAAGACCTCTGCCTATATTGGTTCGCTGGTCCAGTATGAGGTTGAAGTGGCCGGTCAAAAGAGGGTGAAAGTCAATGTGGTCAATCCGAGAAAGAAGGCCCTCTTCCAGGAGGGAGAACGGGTCTGCCTTACCTTTTCATCCGAAGATATTGTTCCCATCCCCATCAAGGAGTGATCTGTTTTTGATCTGCCTACCTCCCCCCTCTTTAAATTCCGGTTGACCCATTCGACAGCGTCGAGGTCCAGCCCTTGGGGTGGTGTCAAAAGCGCCGCTCAGGGTTCACTCCCCTCTGGTCGCAGCGGATCAAAGAGCCTCTGACAAGCCAACCGACCTGAGTTCGTCAGGGACAATGAAGATCGCGTGCCTGTCCTCCACGAGGTCACCGAAAATCAACTTGGCCCATTCCAACCCGGATTTGATCTGCGTCTTTCCCCTCAAGTCTTTCCTTCTTTCCGCCAGCACGCCGATGAGGTCCTCTTTTTTAAGATCGCCATTCTTGAGAAAGACTTTGTAGGTGATCATCCCGTTGCCTCCTTGGTGATATGACCCTCTTGACCTTCTTGTCGACCTTCTCTTCCCTTTCAATCGTTTCTCCCGGGCGAAGTTCTTTGCACCCTTACGCCTTCTTCGTTTTCTTCTTTGCCTTGACCACCTGCAACTCATAACCCAGGTGGTCCAGAATTTTTACCACCGTGTCGACCCGGGGGTGGGTCCCCCTCTTCAAAGACCGGTAGAGGCTGGCGCGGTCAATTCCCAATTCCATCGCCACTCTCCGGACGGAAGACTCCTCCTGAATCAATCGCCAAAGCGTTTCCACCAGATCTTCCATGATGATAAATTCATTACATGTGATTAATAAGATACATGAGATGTAGTTATCACATGTGTCCCTTCCTGTCAAGAAAAAAATAGTTTCGGGTGGGGCGGGGACGGGAGAGGCCCCCTGTGTCTCTTTTTCTCCGGCCCGAATACCTCCAGCCGAAACGATCCGGCCTTTCTGAGTTGAACCCCTGGCAGGGTTGTGGCCGCCTTCGAAGCTGATGATCGAAGAGTTCTTCCTGAGGAAGGGTCAGCGATTGGTGCTTTGGGGTGGGAAAGATCCGCAACCTGAAAGAAAAAAGGTTTCAATCCCCTTCTTTTTTAAAAGGGATTTTACGCTTTCGTCCGTTGATGGTGACAAAGCTGTCACGAGACATCACAAAGACTCCTATTTTTTTTCAGAAATCTCTGATTTCCGTATCGAGCATCCCCTCAATTATTGCTCCTTCTCTGGAAAATGCTGGCAAGAGCGGTATAATGGTGTCAAAAAGGTGATTAAGAATTTCATTTCCCCGTACAACAAAAATTAAGTAGCCCGCAGGGATTCAACGATGTTCATTCGGGAGGCTCTCACTGCCGGTAGCACTCCGCCCACAAAGCCCATGATCAAGGAGAAGGCAATGGCTTTCCAGG
>DYHU01000090.1:0-9104 GCA_020724025.1 Syntrophorhabdus sp.
TGAAATGCCCCTTCCAAGTAAGGCACAAGATCCATTGCTTTCCTGGGCGAGCAAAAGGAAAGCGGCAACAGCAGTATCCTTAGAGATAAGACTTGGTGCTGAAGAGACTTTCCAGAAGGCATTGGCAGAACTAGATGCCTACACATTTCTCTTTCTTCGTAACGCCCGATACATCTCAGTATATCTCGAAAATACCGGCGAGCCAAATAAGCTCTTGGAATTCGAAAGAAATATCCCTCGCCCGGAAGACAAGGCTGCAATCAGGAAAGGTCATGTCAAGATAACATACCATGACAGGGAAGCATGGGCAGCTATTTGCGGGATAAAACCAGAGGATTTGAATAATGAGTCAGAGAACTGGTGGTTTTACAGGAGGCCGATAGCGCGGACAGATTTTGAGGCAGCTCTGGAAGGCCTTCCAGAACGCTGGCACGAAATCCGTCAGATAGAGATTGAGCTTGCGGTTCCCATCACAGCAGATAATGATGCCGGAAGATTCGCCATTTATCTACCCACCAAGGCAAAGACAGGCACTGGCACCTGGGTTAATGCGCCCTTCTACGGGAAAATCGACCGGACAGGGATAGACTGGGATCGCGCATGGAATTCCTGCCTATTAAATCATACCGTCGCCTGTGTCGGCGGAATGGTCAATATTCTTCGCCAGTCTACCGAGGTCGATGTCGATGGGGACGTAGGTTCTAAAACAACTTGACAGTTGAACCCAAAAGGACAAAATGATTTTTCTTATGATCCCCGGATTTTCATATTGATTGTCTTCCTTCCAAGAATCCATAATGGAAGCGGCCAGTCCAAGTAGCTCTTGAAGCTCCAAATTCGATTTCGGTTTTCCTACTTCGGCAAGCTTCAACGCGCGATCAGTGAGTTCTTTCTCTTTCTCGAAGGCGGTCCTGTAGAGTTCAACCTCCTCAAATAACGTGACCGTATCCGTGATTCGTGTCCGAAATAGAATTTTCATGCCTCGAATGGCCGGACCATTCTCCAGGTTCGATACCCGCTGCTCCAGGAGGGCGACCTTCTGGTCTTTGAGACTTAAAAAGACTGGATTCCCCCGTGTCAAGCACGGGGCAGGCTCAGTCAAGCCCGGAATGACAAATAAGGGAAAGGAGCAATCGCTGCGCGTCACCCATTCGATCACGCCGTTGGCGTGACTCAGGGCATGTATTTGGAAAAGAACAATATCAATTGCGGAATGCGCTCGAGGCCATCAAGATCAGTGGAAGGAAGAAGGAGGTCAATAGTGGGGAAATTGGGCTTAAATGATAATCTTGATAACTATGGCACTTCCTCAAGTGCTTGAAAAGAAATGGAGCCCACGGACGGATTTGAACCGCCAACCCGCTGATTACAAATCAGCAGCTCTACCATTGAGCTACGTGGGCGGTAATAAGAAGCACCCAATAATGCGTGCTTCTTATTACAGAATTCACTATTAACTTTTTACCATATTTTCACTAACCGTTCAACCCACTGCTAAAAGCTGGAAGCTAAAAGGACATACCTTTTCACCCCCGCCTTTATCCTCCCCCGTCGAGGGGGAGGAAGGGGTATGGTGATTATCTCCTCTTTTCTTCAATAGCCTTCTCCAAAAGTTTAACGCCTTCCTGCGAGGCGTTGATGGACTGTGCCAAAGATTCTCTTGCCTGCTGGGGATTATGGAAGCCATCGCTGTTTTCGGCAGTCCACCATTCCCATAAAATGTGAGCCTTGTCATGGAATGGCCAGATCTCTTTCAGTTTTTCTTCACCCACCCCCAGGTCCTTCGCCCGAACATAGGTTTCGATTAACTGTCCTAACCAGTACTCGGCTTTTCTCATCTTTCCCCGGAGGTAATTCTGAATGGCATCGACCTGATATTCTGCCTCTTCCTGAGTCCAGGATTTGTGGCAGCGGACACAGGTGTCTCTCAGCATGTACCTTGCGCTCCGCTGTCCATGGTAAGTGAAGGATTTTCCTTTTTTATCCTTCACCTTTGGCATATGGCAATCCTTGCACTCCACTCCGGCCCGTTCATGTTTGCTTCCCCAGAAGGTTTCAACTTCCGGGTGCTGGAGTTTGGTCAGGGGAGCACCGGTTATCCCATGTCTGAAGTCCTTGAAGCTGATATCGGCATATCTCTTCTGGATGTCAAAGACATTGACCCATGGGAAGTAGTTGGCTCTCCGATCGTCCATCCCAATGACGGCCCCGGTCTTCGGATCAAATCCCGGATTGCAATTATATTCGACATGGCACTGAGCACATAGAAGGTTGGAGTCCGGCTTGTTGAGGACGCCAATGGCCCTGAAGGGTTTCCCATCCCGTTGGAATTCGATTTTTGTCATCAAAACTTTTTTACTCTTTTCTTTATCATAAGGATAGGTTCCCTCTCCACGGTCCACAACGGTCTGGATCAAAGCATCCCGTATCACTCTTGGTTTCGCCGCATGGGGATCGTGGCAATGGATGCATCCCATCGGGTTTTTGAGATACTTTTTAGCCATCTCAATGGCGGCTGGATTTCCTCCCCTCTTCAAATCCGTTGCCGGATGGGAATCGCCCATATAAGGCCACTTCAGGATGGTATCCGTGGTCTTACAGGTCATGCAGACCGTATTAGCCGCTTTGGCTGTCTGGGGGAGTTCTTTTCCGGTATCATAGACGACATCCCAGAGTTTCCCTGTCTTTGTAATATCCTTCCAGTTTTTTAATTGGAATCTTCCGCCATAGGCCCGGTCTACCAGGAAATGGTCGGTGAGCATGAACACATGGGATCGTGGCTCGTCATGCTCCTTGGTGAAAGCATGAGGGGTCATCAGTTTATCAAAGGTGGGAGACCGGCTTGTGGTGGTGGCCTTCTCGACCTTTGCCTTTGATTTCAGATTGACCGACAGGAGGGTCTCGTATTGAGAAGGATGACACTGGCCGCAGAGGGATAGTTCGAGATTTGTTCCGGGGAGTTTTTCGGGGTCCTTGAGGTGCTCGGCCAGTTTGCTGTGGCATTTTGCACAGGAGAGAGAAGCATGTTTGCCATCCACCTTAAGGGATTTGATATCTTCATGGCATTGGTAACAGGCCAGCTCTTCTTTCGGGATCGTCACCTTCTTGGAGTGGGCGGATGAGAGGTAGAAGAGGAAGGAGAGAAGAGATAATGCCAGAACCAAAAAAAGTCCTTTTCTGAACATAGAAACCTCCTATCAGAGGATCGGGCCCTCTTCATTGAGTTAATAAAAAAGAGGTCCCGGTTGATCGCAAGACTGAAGCCTTGCCCTAAAAAGGAAGGATTGATACTCCCATCGGATTATTTCGGTCCTGCCAGCAGAATGACGATCGTCCATCCAAAGAGGAGGACCATAAAAGTGATGAATTGTCTGACCAATTGGGGATCCATAAAAGCTCCTTCTCTCCAGAGATTGAGATAGGTTGCCTAGAAAATAACTTTCAAATCCCCCCCCTTTGCTAAACTGATCCTTACCCATAAGTGGGGGCGCTGGACACAAGGGTTAAGTTTAATGTTGTTAACAGGTTGATATCATTATTAATTTTTAAGTTTGTCATTCCTGCGGAAGCAGGAATCCAGATGTTTCTATTGGTCCTGGATTCCCGTTTTCACGGGAATGACACCAAAATACGAAATGCAAAACCTTCAATTACACCGGTCATGCCCCCTTCCTTGTGCCCAGCCACCTGACTTATGGGACACGATCAGTTTGCTAAAGGGGGGAAAGGGGGAATTTGGAAGTTTCATGGTTCGAGGGTAACAACTCCGTCATGAAAGATTGCCTTTTTTTTGGAGATGATGTATTGAACATCTAACCCCTGTGCCTATTATGAAAAATTTCAGAAATTATTTCAAGAAGGAAAGATCGAGATCCTGGCTGATCCTCTTCCTTCCGTTCCTCCTCTTTGCTTTTGACTCTTATGCGGGATCGATCAGGGAAGTCTCCCAGAATATTGAGCGTGTCAAAGCGGTTATCTCTCCTCTTCAGTTCGCTGTGCTCGGGGATAGCCGGGACGGAGAAAAGGTCTATACCCGGCTGGTGGAAAAAATCCTTGAGCGGAAGCCTGATTTCATCATCCATCTGGGGGATATGATCAGCAAACCTGATGGAAAAGAATGGCGACAGTTTTTCGATCTCTCAAGACCAATCACCGTCCCCTTTTTCCCGGTCGCCGGAAACCATGATGTGGGTATTAGCTCCCGGGGAGAAGAGATGTACAGAAAGCAGTTCCTTCTCCCGGAAGGGAAAGCCTACTATTCGTTTCGGGCGGGGCAAGGGTTTTTCATCATCCTGGATTCGGAGAAAGGGAAGGGAGGGGCGGATAGCTTCAAAAAGGGAGGAGGAATGGATAAATACCCTTCCGATCGAGATCAACTCCATCAGCTCTTCGCAAAGGCGAAGATGAATGCTGTCTTTGCGGGAGACGATCACCGGTATGATCGAAGAGAGAAGGATGGCATTCTTTATATTATCACCGGAGGAGGAGGCGCACCCCTCCATCCGTTTAAAGAGAGAGGAGGATATTTCCATTATGTCTGGGTCTCGGTCCAGGCCGACAGGATCGAAGGGGAAGTCGTCGATCTGGAGGGGGAAGTTCGAGATCAGTTCATCATCAAATGAGGAAAAAGGGAAAATTAACAATAATCAATGATCAATGACCAATGAACAATCATCAATGACAATTGATTATTGACCATTGCCCATTGATCTTTTCAGAAGGAGGGATCATATGGGTTTAGGATTGGCTCTAATCGTGATGGGAGTGCTGATCTTCCTGGATCGGATGGGAACGGGTTATGGGTTAAGAGAAGGATGGCCCTGGGTGGTGGTTGCCCTTGGGATAGGAGGCCTTTTTCGAAACCGGAGAAGTATCGCTGCCTGGGTGACCACGGTCATCGGAATCTTGATCCTGGGTGGGAAATATTACTCCATCCACATTTCGGTTCCGGGTGTGGTCAGAATCTATTTTCTTCCGGTTCTTCTGATCACCATCGGTCTCCTCTGGCTTTTGAGACATAAAAAGGATTGAGAGGACGATGAACAATGGACGATGAACTGTGAACTATAGACGAGGAACAAAGGAATTCCGGGATAATGGAAGATTGGAATAATGGAATATTGGGCAAAACCAAAAGGAAGAAGTTTTTTAAACCCATCATTTGAGCCTTCCAATGGATTTGGTTCATCGTTTAACGTTCATCGTTCTCCGGATTGTTGGTTGGAATGAGTCCCGCTACCACCAGGATCGTGAGATCCTCATCTCCTATATTGGTTAACTCATGAAATTGGCCGATGGGGATATGGATGGCGTCTCCTGGTCCAACCTCACACACCTCATCACCGACCTGCATACGGCCCAGGCCTTTTTGTATGATATAGATCTCCTCCATGGGATCGACATGGCCAAGAAGTTTATTCCCCGGAGGGACTGAGGCGTGAGCTAAAAACATCAGGGTTTGCAGATGGCGGGTATCGAGAATCATGTGGGCGATGCCTCCCCTATGAGCCACGTAACGTGTCATCTTCACTTCGGGATGTGTCAAGTTGCGGAGTATCATTTTATCGTTCCTTCATTAAGTTTGGAATTCAGCGTCATGAGTCGCATAGTCAATGAATCCATTTGTCAGGTCGTCAAAGACTATAAGACTATCGGACTATAGAAGGATTAGATCCATGAGGAGTGTTTAGGAGGCCATTTTTTTACTAACCGACTCCAGCAATTCCTGGGCCTCTGCAACGGTTCGCTCAATCAGTTCTTTGCAGGTTGGTAAATCTTTTATTAAACCGATGGCCTGACTTATAGGCAACACTCCAGTCTCTAAATCGCCACTCTCAATTGCGACCTTCAGCCCTTTTAGGCCAAGCGCCTGGCGAGCCAGGTCCTGAACACCCCGCTGCTTGAGCCCCCCCAAGAAAAGCTTATAAAAGGGAACATCGATCATGCGTTTAATTTGGAGGGCGCTGGAGAAGGCCTGGAAGAGTGACGGTCTCCCCTCTGCCATCTTGATGGAGGCCGGATTTTTGAGCCATCTCCCGGGCAAACCGTCGATCTTGTCCGAGCAGAGGGTATCTTCCATCCCTGCTTTCAGAGAAAGCTCTTTTGTTTTTTCGTGCATTTCGCATTCCTGGGTTAGCATGAACCGGGTTCCCATGGAGATTCCATCCGCCCCCAGAACCAGAGCGGCTGCCAATCCCCTGCCATCGCAAAAACCACCGGCCGCAATAACGGGAACTTTTGTTTGACGGGCAATCGAAGGGATTAAGACCAATGTGCCTACCTCGGCTCCGTGGGCTGCGGCCTCATGGCCTGTTACCACCAGGGCATCTGCTCCATCCATCTCTGCTCTACGAGCATGTTTCTCTATGGCAACCGTTGCCAAAACCTTCCCGCCATATTGATGGACCGCTTTAATGATCCAATCCCCCTTCCCCAACGCATAATTTATAATCGGGACTTTTTCTTCAAGAGCGATCTCAATATTTTCTCTCGCATTGGGCATGACCAAAGTGGCATTTACTCCAAAGGGTTTATCCGTGAGGGATTTCACCTGTTTAATCACTTCTCTTACCTGGTCCGGCGTATAAGCGACGGAATTCAACATTCCGATCCCTCCGGCATTTGACACCGAGGCAACGAGTTTTGGTAAACTGATGAAAGCCATTCCGGCGAGCATGATGGGATGCTTGATTCCTAAGAGCTCAGTCATTCTCGTTTTCATTGAATTCTCCTCCTATGTTCAAAGTGGAAAGGGGAAGGTTGGCCGTGGAGATTATCCCAGATTTAAAATTGTTTTGCAATTTTTAACTTGTAGTTTGAATTCGAATGTGGTAACTATCATAAAACCTGTGTGGTCCTGAATGGGGAGGTGAACAGATGGGTCTTTACAAGGTGATCTTCTTGGGGCTGAAAGTGGCCGGGCCGGAAGAGGAGACTCGTTTAATCCAGGGGCTTCAAAAGAGATTCAATCTCGCTCCGGAGAAGGCGGAGAGCTTGCTCCAGAGAGTCCCCATTGTGGTGAAGAAGGGGATATCGAAGGAAGAGATGGAGAGGTATGTAAAGGTCTTTGAGGAGATCGGGGGAAGGGTGAGGGTCGAAGAGGAACCCTCCACAGAGTTTGCAGGAATCTCCCGGGAACCTGAACCGCCACCCAGACCCAAACCAGAAGTGAAGCCCTATACCGGCCCCATGGTGACCTGCCCTCAATGCGGGTTTGAACAGCCTGAAAGCGACGAATGCGTCAAATGCGGCATCGTCATCTCAAAGTTTATGCAATATCAGGAGATGGCGCGTTCCATCGAAGGCCAGGTACGCGAGATTTCATCGGAAGAGAAGATCTCTCCCTGGGAGAGCGGAGGGGGATTCTTCTGGGCCTATATGAGAACGGCGAAGGAAGCCCTTTTCTCCCCCACCCGATTCTTTAAAAAGGTTGCGGCAGGAGAAGGATATTGGTCTCCCCTTATCTACGGGATCATCTCGGGGATTATCGGGTTCGGAGTGTCACTGGTCTATCAATGGTTTCTTTTTTCCACTTTTATCCCGCCCCAGATCCATGCCCTGATTCCGTATAACCTTATCCTTACCCTCTCTTTGCTCGGGATCCCATTGATGGTGGCCTCCTCCATTTTCATCGGGAGCGCCATCACACACCTCTGCCTCATGATCGTTGGTGGGAATAAGCATGGGTATCAGGCGACTTTTCGAGCCATCTCCTATTCCTTCTGCGCCCATCTCTTCGATATCGTGCCGTTTATCGGGAGCTTCATCGGGTCGATCTATATGATCATCCTTATCATCTTTGGGGTGAGGGAAGGCCATGGGATCACCACAGGCAAAGCGGTTCTGGCTGTTCTTCTTCCTCTTATCGTTGTGTTTGGTTTAGGCATCCTTGCAGCGATCCTGCTCCCCATGTTTTTAGGAGGGTTAGGATTGTTCAGGGGAGTGGGAGTATAGATTGGCGGTTGGGAGTTTTGGTTTTAATCAAAAAGGGGCACGGAGAGCCCCTTTTTGATTTTGGAGGGAAGGCTGATGAAGATTGCCCTTAAGGGAATGCCGCGGCGTTCATTCCTGGTCGCTCTGGGATTAACGATTCTCATGCTCTTCACTTTCCGCTGGCGAGCCATCTGGTGGCCTTTCCTCTTCCGACCCAAGAAAGGAACGGTTCAACTCAGACCCAACCCGTTCGTCGAGGGAGAAAAACAATTGGTCGGAATCGTTCACGGAAGAAATGTGGAGAAGACGGTGAGGAGTGCGATCGATCTCATCGGAGGAATGGAGAAATTGGATGTCCTCGGAAAATCGGTCCTCCTCAAGCCCAACATCCTTGATGCTTCACCTCCCCCCACAACGACCAATTCGCAGGTGGTGAAGGCGGTCGCCAAGATCCTTTACGAATCCGGAGCCCGTCGTGTCCTCATCGGGGATATGTCCGCCTTCTTCAAACTCCCCACACGCAAGAACATGGATTTGACCTTTATGAGGCTGATTGCTGAAGAAGTGGAGGCGGAGCTAATTCCTTTTGACGAAAGGGGATGGGTTTGTGTCGATCTTCCTCAAGGGCAATTCCTCAAAAGGGTCTATGTGGCTGAAACGCTCTTCGAGGTTGACCGGATCATCAACCTCCCCGTGATCAAAACCCATGGGTCAGCGACTTACAGCATTGCCCTGAAAAACTTTGTCGGCGCGACACATTTCAGGCACAGGCCCTATCTGGTCGATCGGTCCCACTGGGAAGAAGTGATTGCCGAATTGAACCTGGCCTATGCGCCGGATTTACATGTCATCGATGGGACAAGATTGATGGTGGAGGGAGGCCCCTTGAAAGGCAGGGCCATCGACGCCAACCTCATCATTGCCACAGGGGATCGTATTGCGGCAGATATTGTAGGACTGGGAGTGTTGAAGCACTATTCCGAGCTTCCGCAGATCAGAGAGGTTGATGTATGGGACCAGAGACAGGTGAAACGGGCCATCGAACTGGGATTGGGGGTAAAAGGGAAGGATGAGATCGAACTTCGCGAGATGGACCTGGAGCCCAACATTCCTGGTTTTAAAGGAGTAATAAAGACCGTTAGGAAGGCTGTTTTCGGAGAAGAGGAATGATT
>DYHU01000090.1:9204-12909 GCA_020724025.1 Syntrophorhabdus sp.
CCCCAGAAATCTGAAAGAGGCCATGCATGGGGACAGGGTTGTTGCCAGAGTGGAGTCCATCCGGAAGAAAGGGAAAGAGGGAAAGGTCATTCGGATCCTCGAGAGGGGATTTCGTAAAGTCGTTGGCAAATTCATGAAGGGCAAAAACTATGCCTACCTCATCCCCGAAGATGAAAGGGTGCTTCAAGAGATATATATCCCGGAAGGGCAGACGAAGAGGGCGAGACCAAATCAGATCGTGGTGGCTGAGATTACCCGGTATCCCACCGAGAGGGCAAGACCGGAAGGCCGGGTGACACACATCTTAGGATATCCGGATGACCCGGAGATTTTACCTCAGATCATCATCCACAAACACGACCTCCCCCATCGATTTTCCCCGGCCGCCTTAAAAGAAGTGAAAAGCCTTCCTTCTGCTCCATCCCCCGAGGATTATCGTGAGCGTATTGATCTGAGAGAGGTTCCCACTTTCACGATTGACGGGGAGAATGCAAGAGACTTCGATGATGCCGTCTCCATCGAAGAGAAACGCGATGGGGGGATGAAGCTTTATGTTTCGATCTCCGATGTGAGCCACTATGTTAAGGAAGGGACCTCTTTGGATGAGGAAGCCTATCTCAGGGGAACAAGCGTCTATTTCCCGGACAGGGCCATTCCCATGTTTCCTCCCGAACTTTCCAACGAGATCTGTTGCCTCCATCCCCGAGTGGACCGGCTAACCCTGACGGTTGAGTTGGGATTTAATGCCAATGGTGAGCCCAGAGGATATCGTTTCTATCCAAGCGTCATCCATAGCCATGAAAGGCTGACCTACACGATCGTCAAGCGGATTCTGCTGGATGGGGATGAGGAGTTGCAAAAGAGGTTCAAGCCTCTGGTCCCATCCCTGGAGCGGATGGCCTTCCTTGCACGGAGACTTCGTCAGAAGAGGATGGAGCGAGGAACCCTCGATTTTGATCTGCCGGAACCGGAGGTCATTCTTGACCTTCAGGGAGAGACTGAGGAGATCATCCGTTCGGAAAGAAACCTGTCCCATCAGATGATCGAGGAATTCATGATTGCGGCCAACGAGGCTGTTGCCCGTTTCATGGAAGGAAGGAAAGTTCCTTCCATTTATCGAATTCACGAACTCCCATCCTCAGAGGCTATCGGAGAGTTCCGGAGGTTTGTCGCCCACCTGGGATATGGGATGCGAAAGGATTCGGACCATTCTCCGAAAGAGCTCCAGAGAATCCTGATGGAGGCGAAAGGAAGGCCCGAAGAGAGTGTCATCAACCATATCCTTCTGCGATCGATGAAGTGGGCCAAATATTCGGCCAAAAACCAGGGACACTTTGGTCTGGCTTCGGATGCCTACACCCATTTTACCTCCCCCATCAGAAGGTATCCGGACCTGACCGTCCATCGGCTCCTGAAGAAGGTTCTTGCAAACCAGGAGACAGATGCTTCAGAGGATGAATTGGCCCGAAAGGCAGGCCATCTTTCCCAGAGGGAGAGAGTGGCGATGGAGGCAGAGAGAGAGATTTTAGATCGGTATCGAGTCCGATTTATGAAGGACAAGATCGGCGAAGAGTTCCACGGGGTGGTGAGCAGCGTGACGACCTTTGGGTTCTTTGTCGAACTGAAGGAGATCTTTGTGGAGGGGCTGGTGAGAATGACAAGCCTTCACGACGATTATTATCACTATCATGAAGACAAGTACTGTCTCATCGGAGAGAGGACACATAAACGTTTCAGGATCGGCGATCCGGTCAGGGTAAGAGTGGACCGGGTGGATATGGAACGAAGACATATTGATTTTGGGCTGGTCGGAAAAAAATAGATAGGGTGACGAGGAGATAGGGAGATCGGGTGAAACGAAAGATATGGAGATGAGGTGATTGGGAGGTGGGAACTGGATAGAGGCATGGGGCTTGATTTTAGGTTTTTTGGGGAAACTGGATGTCATGTTGCCGGAAAAGATACTTCTTCATCTCTTCTAAAAACTTCTCAGCCTCTTTTATGTCATCTCCGGCATCCTCGAAATCAAACGAGGTGAATATATCATAATCCCCATTTTCCCTTTCATCTTTCAACTTGTTGAGCCAACGGCCATATTTTTTGTCTATCTTTCCGGTCTTAACAAAGTGAAGGCCAAACATGGTTTTTAAGGTGCTATGGCTTTCGACCGTTATTCCTTCTGCAAAAAGAACAGCGCTTGCTGCATGAAACATGGAGTAATAAGCCCTCGAAATGGCATCATCTACAAACCCTTCCTTGAGGAGAACTTGCGCAGCCTTCAGTTTTTCATTGCTCTTTTCAATTTGAATGACGATCAAGTCTTTGGTTTTTGGCTCCACAGTTCTTTACCTGTTTTTATAATGGATGCGATAAACGGAGTTGGAAAGGAAGCCATCCTCAGAAATTCATTTTCTTTGTAAATCTTGAGAGAGATGTCAACACCATATTGAGTCAGAAAGTCTGTAACCACCTGGTAGAGTCCATCAATGATCTTTCTTTCCTTTTCCCTCAATACAATGACGAAGTCATAATCTGACTCGGGTTTGGGAATGTCTTTGACCCTTGAACCGAAAAAAATGACCTTGACAATATGATCCGGGAACAATGAGGAAATTTTTTTTACAAATTTCTCTTCAATATGATCTTTCTTCAGGGTCATCTTCATGCCACCTCCTTTACCCCCAAACCGCCTTTTTGAGTCCCTGAGTAATGGGATAAGTCTCTGTTGTTATGGATACATCAAAAAAAAATTTAATGCAATAGCTTTTCAGAAATTCTGCGGGTTATCTTAGACATGGGGAAAAGCTCCAATTTTTTGATGGGGATCCATTCCCCTTTTGCCCTCCGCTCAATCGCTTCGCAGAGAAAGACATGGAGGGTGAGTTTGAAGTGGGAATAGGTTTGGTAGAACGTCCCAATAAACTCTTTC
The DNA here is from genome assembly GCA_020724025.1 of Syntrophorhabdus sp. The sequence goes on from DYHU01000090.1 coordinate 12,134, forward strand.
ACTTTGACATTCGTCCCCATTTCTTTCTTGATGTGGTTTCTTAACCTCAGCCTCAAGCTTAACCTTCTTTTCTCTTCGATTCTCCAATTGGGAAATTCCCACAGCCCTCCTAAGAGTCCCTTCGGAGGTCTCTGACGGACAAGGACCTTTCCGTCTTTTTGAATCACTGCTGAGACAGAAGTCACATGTGGAATCGGTTTTTTAATCCTTCGGAGCGGGTATCTTTCAGGCTCTCCCGAAAGATAACTCTGGCAGAGATCCCGAAGAGGGCAACGATGACATTGAGGTGCTCTGGGTGTGCAGACCATGGAGCCAATGTCCATAAGGGCTTGATTAAAAAAGCTTGAATGACCTTTTGGAATGAGGGACTCCGAGAGATGCCAGAGAAGACCTTCGGTCTTACTTGAAACGGCGAAGAGTCTGGAGTGGACTCTCTTCACATTTCCATCAAGAATGGGTGCCTCCTTATTGTAGGCAATGGAGAGAATGGCCCCGGCAGTGGAACGACCGATCCCGGGAAGGCGGAGGAGATCTTCCAGCGTGTCAGGGATTTTCCCTCTGAAATGGTTTGCAATAATCCGAGAGGCCTGATGAAGGTTTCTTGCCCTGGAGTAGTATCCCAGACCTTCCCAGACTTTTAGAACGGTTGAAAGGTTTGTCTTTGCGAGATGGTGAACCGTTGGAAAGGCTTTTAGAAATTTTTCGTAGTAAGGAATGACTGTAGCCACCTGGGTCTGCTGAAGCATGATCTCCGAAACCCAGATGGCATAGGGGTC
>DYHU01000460.1 GCA_020724025.1 Syntrophorhabdus sp.
GTGGCCTTTTCCATCACCGAGGACGAAAAGAATAATATTGCCGTCTATGAGAAGGTGGCGGATGGCGTGGTCAACGTAACCAGCACCGCCATCCAGATGGATTTTTTCTTTAATGCCTTTCCCACACAGGGGTCTGGGTCCGGTTCCATCCTTGATGCAAAAGGCCATATCCTTACCAATCATCATGTGGTGGCCAATGCTCAGAAGCTGGAAGTCACCCTGGCGGATGGGTCGAAATGGCCTGCCAAATTGATTGGTTCTGATCCGGACAATGACCTGGCTGTCATCAAGATCGATGCTCCGAAGGAAAAATTGAAGGTTGTCCCGATAGGGGATTCAAAAAACTTGAGGATCGGGCAAAAAGTCCTCGCCATCGGGAATCCTTTCGGATTGGAAAGGACGTTAACGACAGGGGTGATCAGCTCTCTTGGCCGAACCATACGATCTGAGGTTGGATTCATGATAGAAGATGTCATCCAGACCGATGCCGCAATCAATCCGGGCAATTCAGGTGGACCCCTTCTCAACTCCGACGGAGAGATCATCGGGATTAACAGCGCCATCATCAGTCCATCCGGCGGGAGTGTGGGTATCGGCTTTTCCATCCCTGTCAATACAGCGAAAAAGGTGATTCCTGAATTGATTACCAAAGGGTATGTCACCTATCCCTGGATCGGCGCCACCATTCAACCTCTCACTCCCGAAGTCGCAAAGTTTCTGAAGCTCAAAGTAGAACGGGGGGCGATGATCGCTGAAGTAGCGAAGAGAGGCCCTGCCGACAAAGCTGGGATAAGGGGAGGAACACAGAGGATTCAGGTCGGGAATATGATTATGATGGTGGGTGGAGATATTGTAGTGAAAGCGGATCAACACGATACAAAAACCCATGACGAACTGATCCGATATATTCGTGAAAAGAAGCCCGGGGACCCCATCGTTCTGAAAGTGTTTCGGAAAGATAAATTTGAAGACGTGAAGGTTACCCTCGGAGAGAGACCAAGAAGGAGGTAAGCCAATGGATGGAATATGGACAAAAATCCCCCCTCTCCCCCCTTTACTAAAGGGGGGTTGGGGGGATTATTACGGTATGGGCCCTGGAATGATGTGGGGATGGGGAATGGGATGGATCTTCATGATCATCTTCTGGGTTCTCGTAGCGGTGGGTTTGATCTTTCTCATCCGATGGCTCATTGGAACGACAAGAGCGACTAAAGCGGAAGAGTCTGCCCTCGATATTTTGAAGAGGCGTTACGCCCGCGGAGAGATTGACAAAGAAGAATTTGAGCAGAAGAAAAAAGATCTTCTACTGTAATTTCATGCAGAATGTATCTCATTGAATTCTAATAGTAAAGGAGATGATCATGGGATGGACAATCGACTTCCATTATATTTAGTTATTTTTCTTTTCGGTCTTATCTACAGTTGTGCCCCGGTCATTTCTCCAGAACTGAGGGCAAAGGTGGATACATCCCTAACCTTCCAGCAAATCCTCCAAAACCCGGATGCATATAAAACCAAACTTGTTCTCTGGGGCGGCGAAATTATCAAAGCAATGCCTCAAGATGAAGAAACGTTCATCGAGGTCTTAAAAAAACCATTAGGTTGGAAGGGAAAGCCTAAAAGAACGGTTACATTCCAGGGGAAATTTTTAATTCTTGTTAAAGAAAATTTAGATCTTTCCCTTTATAAAAAAGGCACAAGGATTACAGTGGCTGGTGAGATTCTGGGTGAAATTCAGGGAGGTAAAATTGAAACCCTTTCCGACATAACTTACCGATATCCCCTCCTCATAAGCAAACAGCTCCACCTCTGGAAGGAATATTTCTCGCCTTATTCAGGTTTACCACCTCCTCGTTCTCCTCATGATCCATCTTGGCATGATCCCTTCGAACGACCGTTACGTTTTTAGTCAAATAAATAGATGCTCACCAAATATCAAAGAAAGCATGATTGGACTGTTCGGAGAGAGGGAGGGACGAAAGGTAAAAAACTTTGCAATGAAAATACAAAAAACATCGTAACTTATCAGTGGCTATTTCGTCTATTATTATGAAATTAGGAAAATTGATTATCGAGGAAGGGGTTTTAGAAAGGGCAAAGGGCCTTGAAGAAAATGCCCTTTCTACCCTGATAACACAATGTTATCCATTTATTTTCCGATTTTTTTATTACCGGTCTATTACACGGGAGGATGCTGAAGATTTAACGAGTGAGGTTTTTGTCAGAGTCGTAAATT
>DYHU01000461.1 GCA_020724025.1 Syntrophorhabdus sp.
GTCGATTGGACACTGCAATCGAGTCCCCTGCCATCCAGCGCGGCATCCCCGCCAAGAGAGAGCATCTCCTGTTTGAGGATGTTTGCGGTCCGGGGATCGATTCCTTCCACTTTGAGGTTGAAATGGAGTGTTTTCCCTTTCATCAATTCGATGCCGGTCGGATCCACCCCCACTGTTTCTATTTGATGGACGGCTTCCTTAAAATTGGTGATGTGAAGGCATCGAATTAGATTCATTTCATTCAACAGAAAATAACTATAATCATCACCCTCTCCCCGGGCGCCTGCCTGCACGAAGCGTTTCGGCGAAGGCAGGGGAGAGGGTAGGGGTGAGGGGGAAAGCGAAAGGGAACAATCCGAGATCAGATTGCCTCACCCTTTATAATCCGATCGATCTGGTTTCCGTCAAGAACCTCTTTTTCGAGGAGGGTGCCGGCCAATCGATGAAGCGTATCCATATTCGTCTGGATGATCTCTTTGGCTCTTTCATGACCCTGGGTCACAATGTCCCTGATTTCATTATCGATCAGACGAGCTGTGTCTTCACTATAATCTCGGTGCTGAGCAAACTCTCTTCCCAAGAAGATCTGTTCTTCTTTTTTACCGTAGGCCAAGGGCCCAAGATTATCGCTCATTCCCCATTCGCAAACCATTTTCCTGGCAATCTCTGTGGAACGTTCGATGTCATTCCCCGCACCAGTGGTTTGACTGTTCAACACCAATTCTTCTGCTACCCTTCCTCCCATCATGATTGCAATATTGTTCAGCAAGTAGTCTTTTGGATAGGTATGCTTTTCATCAATAGGAAGTTGCTGGGTGATGCCCAAGGCCCGGCCCCTGGGGATGATCGTCACTTTATGAATGGGATCTGTTCCAGGAATCATCTTTGCCACCAAGGTGTGGCCCGCCTCGTGAAAAGCGGTAATTCTTCGCTCTTCAAGAGGAATGATCATGGATTTTCTTTCCACACCCATCATGACTTTATCTTTGGCCTGTTCCAGGTCAACCATCTCGACCCGTTCCTTTCCCAATCGAGCAGCCAGTAAAGCTGCTTCGTTCACGAGGTTCTCCAGATCAGCCCCAGTAAATCCAGGAGTTCCTCTGGCCAGGAGGGTGAGATTGACATCCTCAGTTAACGGTATCTTTTTGGAGTGGACCTTTAGAATTTCCTCTCTGCCCTTCACATCGGGAACAGGCACAACCACTTGACGGTCAAAACGACCTGGCCTGAGCAGGGCAGGGTCTAAAACATCCGGACGGTTTGTTGCTGCGATTAAGATGACCCCTTCGTTAGATTCGAAACCATCCATTTCAACCAATAGCTGATTCAGAGTCTGCTCCCGCTCATCATGACCTCCGCCCAGCCCTGCTCCCCGGTGTCTTCCAACCGCGTCGATTTCGTCAATGAAGATGATGCAAGGAGCATTACGTTTTCCTTGAAGAAAAAGATCACGTACCCGGGAGGCCCCAACCCCCACAAACATCTCGACAAAATCAGAACCACTGATGCTGAAGAAGGGGACGTCGGCTTCGCCTGCAATCGCCCGGGCTAGAAGCGTTTTCCCTGTTCCAGGGGCGCCGATGAGAAGAACTCCTTTGGGGATCCTTCCCCCCAGCTTGGTAAATTTCTTGGGATCTCTGAGAAAGGCAATGATCTCCTCTAGTTCATCTTTCGCTTCTTCAATTCCAGCGACATTCTCAAAAGTGATCTGGTGGTGTTCTTTGGTCAAGATTTTGGCTTTACTCTTCCCGAAGGAGAGAGCCTTCCCACCCCCGATCTGCATTTGCCGCATGAAAAAGAGCCATACACCGATGAGAATAATCATCGGAAACCAGGAGATGAGGATGTTCTGCCAGAGAGGAGACTCATCTTCCTTCTTGGCATTGATCGCGATCTTTTTTTCCCTGATGATTTTTATCATCTCGGGGTCTTCGGGCGTATAGGTTTTAAACCGTTTCCCCTCCGTATCTTTCCAGATGATACTTCTGCCCTTTGTCTCAACCTCGAGGACCCGATTACTTTCAACGGCATTGATGAAATCAGAATAATTTTTATCCGCTACTGTCTGGCGTGGTTTGCTGAAGAGGTTAAAGAGGAGGATCATGATGATAATGATAATTGACCAGAAAAGAAGGTTTTTATATAGGGAATTCAAACTATCCTCCTGCAATAAATTTCCAATAAATTTCGATTCAGACTAACATAATTCCTTTATCAATTCAATATACTGAACC
>DYHU01000462.1 GCA_020724025.1 Syntrophorhabdus sp.
TCCCGGCGGAATTGCATTGCCTGGTCCCTAATTTGTGAATAATTCATATGGCGTAGAAAGTAAAAGCTTTGGGTTAAGGTTAGGGTAAGGATGCCAGTTTCGTCTTTGGGTAAAGGCAATGGTTTTAAATCATTAGCCCTAATCTATTGCCCTTTCACCAAACTGGCCTCATAGCCCTAACCTCTTAACCTTGCCTAATAGGTTATTAACGGTCAATCGTTTTTATCCTTGTCCCGGAGGTTGATGATGACTTCCTCCACTCTTCCGGGGGTCATCTTAGGATAGATCTGGCTGTTGATCTTGACCACCGGAGCCACATTGCAACAGCCGAAACAGGCGGTCGCATCGAGGCTAAAGTTTCTGTCCTCGGTGGTATTCCCTCTTTCGATCTGAAGCTCTCTTGAAAAGGCATCGAGGATCAATCTTCCCCCCAGAAGATAACAGGCTGTCCCCAGGCAGACATGGACGGGGTTGCGACCAAGGGGTTTTCTTCTGAACTGATTATAGAAGGTAACAACACTAAAAACTTCAGAAGGAGGGAGATGGAAAAAATGAGCTACGCTCTCCATCGCCTCTCTTGAGAGGTAGCCCACTTTCTCCTGAATCTCTTGCAGCAGGAGGAGTAAATTCTCCCTCCCGGGATGAAACTTCCCCCAAATCTCATCTATCTGCTTTGACTCTTCCATTTCTCAATCATCTGGGGAAGAAAGGCAGGGAGATCGCTTGCCTCACGGGGTCCAACAATGATTTCCCAGCCCTGTAATTCCTCTTCGAGTTCTCCCTTGATCCTTGCGGCAAATCCAGGGATGATGACCCTTTTGTTCTTAACTTTATCTCCTATCCCAATTTTCTTGAGAAATGGTCCGGCCGTGTCTCCACTAAACTTTCCCGTTGACCAGGCCGCAAGGACACAGAGCCCTTCCGTATCCTTCACGCAGAGGAAAGAGGGGATCTTGCTATTTTCGATTTCACTGGCTACAGCAAAGTAGGTCAACGCAAAGTTGGTCGTCAGGAGAACCGGGGACTCATCTGTGACCGTTCCGATCTCGTAAATCTTCTGCTCCACGGCAAGGGGGACCCTTGGATCGGTGAAGATGTTCTGTCTCAGAACAAGAAGGGGATAAAGCATCTCTTTCTCGAAATCGGAGAGGACAATGATCCCGGCATATTTCACCACCCCTGCCGATGCCAGCAGGGTTTCTTCCATCTTATTTTCTGCGAGCAGACACGGGAGGGAAAGGATGGGATAGCCCAGCGGCCGGAAGGTCTTCTTGAGGGCCGCCCTCCGGATGAGGGTGTAATCCCTGATCATCTCTTTCAACGATTTAGGGGAAGGATCGAGGACGATGTCCTGAATTCCTTCTTCCTTGAGTCGTTTGGTAATGGGAACGATCTCTTCAATCCCGTCCGTCTTCACTCCGATGGGTGTGGGTTTTGCCTTTATCTTTGGAAGAGCGGCGTCAAGATTCTCCTTTGTGATGGGGTAGAGAAGGGGGTTCTTATCTGCGATCAGATCCCTTGCTTTAAACAGTGTGTCCAGATCCTCACAGATTAAAACGACGGGGAGCCCCTCTGCGGCCACTCTCTTCACCAGACCCAGATACTTCTCGGCATTTCCCGCATACTTCAGGGCGAAAAGATTGGCCCGGAGCTTCTGACCCACCCGGTCAAACTGGAGCGTCTTAAGCTTGTTGATCTTAGCGGAGACGGTTCCTTCATCTTCCTTGTCGGTGATGAGGATGGCGATCCCCGAAGGCCTGTAAAAGGTTTTTTCATGACGGTAGATGACCTCTTCCTCGCCCATGCTGAAGGCGTTTTCTCCTGTGCCGATCGTCACCAGTCTGATCGGAGGAGCCAATGCCTCTTCGAGATCGGTTTTTATCTCTGTGGACAGATACGGGCATTTCTGAACGGACACTGCGCCTGACGCCAGTTTCATAGCGAAAGCGAAACAGGTCGGGAAACCGCACTCCTTACAATTCTTTTTGCCGCCATCCGGCAATTTTTTCTGTATATCCGATGCCTTAAGTGCCATGAGATCCTCCTTTTTATCGTTAACCTGTTACCCAGGGATGCCCCACTCGATTCAGGTACTCTGTTAATTCATCCAAATTTTTCACATCTTCTTCCGTTGCCATCTTGTCATATAAGCCAGCCTCTTCAAGCACATCTTTAACCTGCTCTTTGATGGATTTGGGCAACCAGACGATCCTTTTCA
>DYHU01000463.1 GCA_020724025.1 Syntrophorhabdus sp.
CGATGGAGCGAAATCCTTTTCTCCTTTGCCGGTAGGTGACGATCTCACGGGCCAGAGAATCTCCGATTCCCGGGATGAGACAGAGGTCTTCCATGGAGACTCGATTCAGGTCAAGGGGGATGGAGAAGACGAGAAGTTTATTGGCCTCCATCCTTCCGATTTTAATTTTGATTATTTCCCCCTCACCCCCGCCTGCCAAAGAACTTGTTCGGCGGGCAGGCTTACCCTCTCCCCTGCCTTCGCCGAAACGCTTCGTGCAGGCAGGCGCCAGGGGAGAGGGAGTCACTCTCTGAATTGTGATGAGGGTTCCGGTTTCAAGAATTTCTGAGGATGATTTTGATTTGAGGGGGATTTCCTCATTTAACCCTCCTGCTTTATCCAGCGCCTCTTTTAAGGTGGGAGATGATCGAAAGATATAGACTCCCGGGTTTTGAGCCTCCCCCTGAATCTCTACCACAATCTCTTTCACGATTTCCTCTGAAGGGGCAGGGGGGGAATAGGAAAATTTAAAGTAGAGGACACCGAGGAGAAAAAGGGCTAAAATGAGGAGGATTCGTTGTTGACTGAGGGAGAGATACCTCATAAATTCCAAATTTCAAAATCCAAATGTCAAATGAATGATAAATTAGTAAATGTCAAATATTTTCTTTGAAATTTGAATTTTATTTGAACTTTGAACTTTGACATTTGGCATTATTTCTTTTCCGTTCCTTCTTCTTTCAGGAGTTTGTAGTCGATGGAATCGACGAGGGCCTGCCAGCTTGCCTGGATGATGTTTTCGGAGACCCCTACCGTTCCCCATTTTGATTCCCCATCCCCGGATTCGATCAGGACTCTCGTCTGGGCGGCTGTTCCATCTTTGGTGGTGAGTATTCTCACTTTGTAATCCAGAAGTTTAACCTCTTTCAATTCGGGATAGAACTTTTCCAGGGCCTTTCGTATGGCATGATCCAGGGCATTAACCGGGCCGTTTCCTACAGCGGCCGTATGTTCGACCTGATCGCCGACACGAACCATGATCGTCGCTTCCGAAAGGGGGGAGCCTTCTTCCTCTTTTTTCTCAACGATCACGCGAAATCCCAGGAGCTCAAAGAATTTCTTGTGCTTTCCAAGGGCCTTCTTGACCAGGATCTCAAAGGAACCCTCTGCTCCCTCAAATTGAAATCCCTCGTGTTCGAGCTGTTTTAAGTTGTCCAGGATCCTACGGACATTGGGGTCTTTGCTTTCCAGGTCGATCCCGAACTCGGCCGCCTTGTAGAGAATGTTCGATTCTCCAGAAAGATCGGAGATGAGAACCCTCTGACGGTTTCCCACCTGTTCGGGCTGGATATGTTCATAAGTGAGGGGACTCTTCCGGATGGCGCTTACATGGACGCCCCCCTTATGGGCAAAGGCGCTGTCGCCCACATAGGGCAGACACTTCGGATGAGGCAGATTCGCCAGTTCCGAGACGAAGCGGGAGACCTCGGTCATCTTCTTGAGCTGAGCATCGGTTAGACAGTTTATCCCCATCTTCAATTTGAGATTCGGAATAATGGAGCAGAGATTGGCATTGCCGCATCGTTCACCATAGCCATTGATCGTTCCCTGAACCTGCGTGATCCCCTCTCGCACGGCGAGGAGGGAGTTGGCCACTGCCATCTCGGTATCGTTATGGACGTGGATGCCGAGGGGCACAGTGATTCCCTTCTTTACTTCTCGAATAGCCAGCTGGAGATCATGGGGGAGTGTGCCCCCGTTCGTATCACAGAGCACGATCCAATCGGCCTTCGCCTCCTGAGCCGCCCTCAGTATGGAAAGGGCATAAGAGGGGTTATTTTTAAACCCATCAAAAAAGTGCTCGGCATCGAAAATGACTTCAGGAACTTTTCCCTTGAGAAAGCGAATCGACTGGCAGATGATCTCCAGATTCTGATTGAGGCTGATGTTTAATGCCTCCAGGGCGTGCATATCCCAGGACTTTCCAAAGATGGTGATGGTCTCTGTCCCCGCCTCGATCAATGCCTGGATATTAGGATCATCTTCGGGCGATGTCCCCGCCCGGCAGGTGCTTCCAAAGGCAACGATTCTCGATCGGGAGAGGGAAACGGATTTGATCTCCTGAAAAAACTGGAGGTCTTTCGGGTTGGAGCCGGGCCAACCCCCTTCGATATAGTGGATGCCCAGTTCGTCCAGTTTTGTGGCAATCCGGACCTTATCCTCAACGGAGAAGG
>DYHU01000464.1 GCA_020724025.1 Syntrophorhabdus sp.
TGTTCTTTGACAACAGAAGGGAAGATAAGGGTCAAGATAGGAAGGGCGTACGGTGGATGCCCTGGCATCAGGGGGCGAGGAAGGACGTAGCAGGCTACGAAAATTCACGGGGAGCTGCGAGCGAGCGTAGAGCCGTGGGAATCCGAATGGGGCAACCCACCTGAGGTAAAGCTCAGGTATCATATGCTGAATAAATAGGCATATGAGGCGAACCCGGGGAAGTGAAACATCTCAGTACCCGGAGGAAGAGAAATCAAAAGAGATTCCCTTAGTAGCGGCGAGCGAAAGGGGAAGAGCCCAAACCGACCCTAACACAGAGTGAATAGTGAACAGTATTTAGTGAATAGTAAAGAAGCGGATACAAACTGATTAATTAAACTATTCACTGTTCACTAACGACTATTCACTGTGTGTTAGGGTTGGGGTTGTAGGACCGCACAAGTAGGAACACTGTATTATAGCTGAATGTTCTGGAAAGGACATCCAAAGAGGGTGATAGGCCTGTAGGCGCGATGGTACAGAAACCGAAGCGGTATCCTGAGTACCACGAGGCACGTGGAACCTTGTGGGAAACTGGGGAGACCACTCTCCAAGGCTAAATACCACCTGATGACCGATAGTGGACGAGTACCGTGAGGGAAAGGTGAAAAGAACCCCGGTGAGGGGAGTGAAATAGAACCTGAAACCGTATGCCTACAAGCAGTCAGAGCACCGCAAGGTGTGATGGCGTGCCTTTTGATTAATGAGCCGGCGAGTTACTGTATGTAGCGTTAGGTTAAGTGCTTAAGGCATGGAGCCGAAGGGAAACCGAGTCTTAAGAGGGCGTTTAGTTACATATAGTAGACCCGAAGCCAGGTGACCTACCCATGGTCAGGGTGAAGTGAGGGTAAAACCTCATGGAGGCCCGAACCGGTGTTTGTTGCAAAAAGCTCGGATGAACTGTGGGTCGGGGCGAAAGACCAATCAAACCTGGTGATAGCTGGTTCTCCCCGAAATGTATTTAGGTACAGCCTCAGATGGAATCTTAAGGGGGTAGGGCACTGGATGGGCTAGGGCCACGTAGGTGGTACCAAACCCAACCAAACCACGAATACCTTAAGATGCTCGCTGGGAGTGAGACTGCGGGTGCTAAGATTCGTAGTCGAGAGGGAAAAAGCCCAGACCGTCAGCTAAGGTCCCGAAGTAGTGCTAAGTGGTAAAGGATGTGGTGTTGCAGAGACAGCCAGGATGTTGGCTTAGAAGCAGCCATCATTAAAAGAAAGCGTAACAGCTCACTGGTCAAGCGACACTGCGCCGAAAATGTAGCGGGGCTAAAGCACTACACCGAAGCTACGGACTCATCAGTTAGGAGTTGAAGAGTTAAGGAGTGAAGGAGTTGAAGAGTAAAAGATTATTTTTAAAATCATGGAACTCCATAACTCACTAATTCTTTAACTCCTGAACTCTTAACTGATGAGTGGTAGGGGAGCATTCTGTGGACCTGCGAAGTTCCGATGTGAATTGGGATGGAGGGGACAGAAGAGATTATGCCGGCATAAGTAGCGCAAATTCTGATGAAAAGTCAGGACGCCGTAAACCTAAGGTTTCCTGGGGAAGGTAAATCCGCCCAGGGTTAGTCGGGCCTAAGACGAGGCCGAAAGGCGTAGTTGATGGACAACTGGTTAATAATCCAGTACCATCTGTGTGGCGTTTGACCGAAGGGGAGACGCAGGAGGAGAGGTTGAGCCGGGTGATGGTTCCGGTCCAAGTCACGAGGCTGGTAGGGGAGGCAAATCCCTCCTACCATAAGGCTGAGTGGTGACGGGGAGTCTGGAAACAGGCGAACTCAACTGGTATCACACTGACGAGAAAACCCTCGTAGGGAGCCACATGGATGACCGTACCGCAAACCGACACAGGTAGGTGAGTAGAAGATACTAAGGCGTTCGAGATAACCCTCGCTAAGGAACTCGGCAAAATAACCCCGTAACTTAGGGAGAAGGGGTCCCTGCACTGAATAAGTGCGGGGCGCAGTGAAGAGGCCCAGGCGACTGTTTACCAAAAACACAGGTGCCTGCAAACTCGGAAGAGGAGGTATAGGCACTGACGCCTGCCCGGTGCCGGAAGGTTAACAGGAGAGGTCATCCTGAAAGGGAGAAGCCTTGAATCGAAGCCCCGGTAAACGGCGGCCGTAACTATAACGGTCCTAAGGTAGCGAAATTC
>DYHU01000465.1 GCA_020724025.1 Syntrophorhabdus sp.
CTCAAGGATCGCAAGAGCAGAATGCTTTCATCCGAAGAAGTAGCTCACTACGCCAGGGTAGTAACAACCCTTGCAGAGACAATCAGCGTACAACAGTCTTTTGACGATCTATTTGCAGAAGTCGAAACGAGCCTCCTCGAAGTGACGCTGTGAGCAGAACCCAACAAGGAACATGAATCAAGAAATAGTCAAAATCAGGCTTTTTCTACAGACTCGTTAGACAGCCCGAACACGAGGAGGAAAAAAACAAGATGCCGAGGGGATTGGTGCACGAGGTTCAGCTGCTGGTTGCATTCGGTCTTCCCTACCATTATATTCACCAGCGGAAGGACGCGGCAGCCAGTCGTCTTCCGGGTCTGCGGCATCGGCGAATCCGTCATGGTTGGTATCGCAGCTACGGCAAGCTGTGGAACTTGGACAACCCTTTTCCCCATGTCATTAGGGAGCGCACGACCAGGACAGCAGCCTTCAAAGACGCAGTACGAGCCGAAGAGTATATGTCATGGGTCGCTCATGACTTCCTTGACAAGATCTGGGATTTTGACGGTCTTACTACAGAGCAACGGGCCTACACACGGAAGTGGTGGGAGGCGTTCCATATATGGCTGCTTTTGCGGCCCGACGTCTTGAGGGATTGGGCGGGTGTCGACGCCGAAGCCGGAAAGATTCAGCGACTTATCGACGGAAGTGAAGTGTGGGAGGACGAACCAGAAGTGATAAGGGAGTACCAGAGGCTATATAGGCGAGCATTCTTCCTCCTTCGCTGTGATCGAATGTTACGTCGATTGGTTGAAGAGAACGGAGACTTGCGACTTCTGGGAGGCGTCTAAAAACTCGTCCAGCGGAGGGAGTACTTCCGCTGATTTTAGTCGCTGCAGTGAATATATGAACTTGAAGAAAGTTAATTCCAGCATGATTTATGCAATAGGGTACGACCCCAAATCGAAAACCTTGGAAGTTGTTTTCCGAAGCGGAAAGGCATGGGTATACGAGGAGGTCCCTAAAAAGGTTTACCAAGAATTACTAAAATCAGAATCGATTGGATCATACATGCGCGAGAATATCATCGATTGCTATCCATCCTATCCCATTAGACGATAAGGTCCCTAAAACAATGACAAAGAAAAGAACGAGGATGGGAGAATACATTGGAACCTGGCGAATCACGGAAATGGGTCAGTGGGATATGGACTACATTGACATGGAATCGCCCGGGTGCATTGTTATAGACAACAATGGACGAGGCCAGATTCACTTTGGGGCTGTCGAAGTCGAGATAGACTACAGGTTAGAGCCATCTGGAGAGACTGTTCGCCTTGGATTTTCATTTGAAGGAAACGACGAATGCGATCGTGTGAGTGGGCGAGGATGGGCCTTGGTAGATGGGGAAGAAATGACAGGATAAAAAAGGGAACAGCGACCATTTAACAACGAAGACAAGGGAACTTCACAAGTTACTCTGGCAGATGGCTGATAGCCGCCGCTGATTTAGGTCATGGGGCTTAGGAGAAATTGAAATCTGCTTCATTCCGTGCTATTCTATCAATTGAAAAACAGGAGGCAATGCTATGTCAACGGTGATGGAAAAGGAGGAAGCCCACAAACTCATCGATCGGATGGCCCCAAACGCCACATGGGATGATCTGATGCGCGAAATATACGTCCGCGAGGCGATTGAACGTGGGTTGGCTGACAGCAAGACAGGCCGCACCAAAGACGTGAAAGAGGTCCGGGGGAAGTACGGCTTGCCGGAATGAAAGTTCACTGGACAGATACAGCGGAGAGACATCTCGACGCCCTCTACGCTTACATTGCTCAGGATTCGCCCGAGTATGCCAAGCGCATGGTGGATCGCCTTACACGAAGATCTCAGCAAATTGCCGCCTTCCCATTTTCAGGCCGCAGAGTTCCTGAATACGATATTGAAATGTTATTCCTTAAAGAAGAAAAGAGACAAGTAATATGAATAAGTGATATTTACGAAATTATCAAATTAATAAAAGTCTCAAAATTGAATTGACATGTTCCACAAAATCTCCCCTTGCCCCTTTACCAAAGAGGGGTATTTTCCCTCCCTTTGGAAAAGGGAGGTGAGGAGGAATTTTATAAAACAATGTCGTTATTATTATGAGACTGTTAATATTTTTTGAGGAACTTCGGACAAGAATAGAGAAGTCGAGGATTAGTAGTCCGGAGTCT
>DYHU01000466.1 GCA_020724025.1 Syntrophorhabdus sp.
CAGTAGCAAATGTGACTGTGGACGGCTGGATTAATATCCCTTTAACACCGATTTTCGCAGAGCCTTAAGCGTCACACAAATATAACATAGGCGACGGCAGACTTCATTGGAAATGGAGTGTCAATTCAGCATTGTTAAGACCAGGGAGGGACCGAGGGAATAAGTGCCAGGGGACAGCCCGCAGTATGGGGTTATGAGCCCGGCGGGGGTAGAAGACGTTGACCTTGCCCTGGCTGACTTCAATGGTTCCCTTTCCATGGATGAAATGGCGGTAGAGAGTGGAGGCATCGCACTCTTCAAAACCGCGCAAATGCCGGGCTAACATGGTATAGAGCGTATCTGCCATCATGGTCAACAAGACATCGAAATGGACTTTGATCAGGATCGGCGAGGATAAGGCATTGAGGTGGAAGAATTTAATGGCCTCGGCAATGCCGTTTTCAACTCGCCATCGCCGGGCATAGTTGCCGACAAGCAGTTCAAGCGGGGAGTCCATATCATTGGTAATCAGGAAGGCCGGTTTGGCATGACCGTTATCGCGGACGACGATCTGCCGGACGACGCCTTCGTAGTGGCGGAGCGGGACCAGAGATTCATGGACCAGGGGGTTGGGGAATTTTCGTTTCGGATGAGGGATATGGATGCGCTTCCACGGCGTCATCCGGTCGAGTTGTTGGATGAGCTTCTCTCCCCGTCGCCGGAGGGTGAGGAATTTGACGTTTTGCCGGTTCAGTTTAGAGAGTTGGGCATAGCCCGTAAATTTCGAATCGAAGACCAAGGTGGGTTTGACCCCACGGAAGACTTTTTTCCAGAAAGAGAGAAAGTCAAAGACTTGGTCATTGGCTTCGGAACGGCGGATGTCGGCGCCGGTATAAAGCATCAATCTGGCGTCGGCATCTTGGGCAAACAGCGTCAGGGCCCCCTTCATGGTTTTGCCTCGGGCTGCAGCCCAGTGTTCTTCCAGGACGGATTCTTCTCCGTAATGAGGAACCGTATGGAAATCGAGATTGATCATCTTCCCCTCGTAGAGTCTCAAGCGATGTCCTTGCTTGACAAACGTCTCCTGAAGGCGGAGAAGATGCACCTCATCCAGAGAGTAAGAATACGTGGATAAGGCCGTACACTTGGGGATGACATTGAGGCCGGCGAAGGCCCCCAGACCCGGATCGAAGGTATGATCCCCGACATGAGCATAGCGTTCCGTTCCCAAGAGTTTGAGGGCCAGGAAGGAGAGTAAATAGCTTTTGGCGGGAATGATCTGGCTTCCCGGTAATCCCGCAAACTGAAGGATTGGATCCAGGTCTAACTGAGCCAGAAACGGAGCGAACAGAAAGATCCCGGCACTGGAGGAAAGGATCTGTTGGTCCTCAAGGTCGCGGAGCGAGATCGTTTTGGACTTGTCCGGGATATGGGCGCCTTTGACGGTCCTCTTCATTTGCAATCGGGCTCGTCGAGGGAGTTTGGGGAAGCCTTCTTCTCGGAGGACGCGTTCTACGGTACGGACAGAGATTTCCGTCCCTTCGTCGGATAGGCACTCGACGATATCGCCTGCCGAGAGTTGATGGGAGCGGTAGGTTTTGATTTTCTCCCGGGTGGCTGCGTCGACACGACGGCGGGTGGTGAGACCTTCGGGGACCGGTTCGGAGAAATCCAATTTTCCTGTAGTGAAGAGGTGGCGCAGTAAGCGGACATAGGGCGGAGAATAATGGAATCGTTCGGCGACGATAGGGGCTGGGAGGCGATCGACAAAAGAGGCCCGCAGAGCTTCATAACGGCGCTGCCAATCGGGGACGGGATGGGTAAAGAAGGTGGCGTCGTTCATGAGAGGTATTATATAATATGACGTTTATAATGTCAACATAAAAAATATTAAAACATTGGTTGGGCGAATAACGACAAGTGACATCTTGTTGGGAAGATAACATATTAAGGCTATTTAAAGGGGTTTTTCATGCAATATCTAACTGTCGGGGGGCGATCTTGGGGTGGGAGAGGTGGTTTTAACTTCGGCCAAGGAGAATTATATACGTCATATCATATAACATAATCTCTACTCGTGAGTTCGCAGAGGCCTCATTTTAGTACTATTTGGCCAGTTGGCTCCGGGAAAAATGTTATATCATATGCGCTCTACGAAAATCGGTGCTAAATTATTAACGATGGAGTTAAAAGCATGGCCAGACCATTACGCCTTGA
>DYHU01000091.1:0-9282 GCA_020724025.1 Syntrophorhabdus sp.
AACATTATTTTTTATGCTGATTCTATGTTTTCTAAAAAATTAAGCCAATAAAGGTCCTTTTTTACCTCGTTAGAAATAATGTCCTGCTACTCTGCTGCGGGGTTACCTTTTAGAAAAATTCCAGCGGGGTTCAATGCCCTGCTAGAGTTTCTAACGGGGTTTACTTTAAACCCATCGGATTGCGTCGCTTTTTTCCAGAAAAGATCTTTTTAAACAATATTATATGGAATCGAGATAATTTAAGAATAAATTATTCGCTGAGGCTGAAACGTACCCAAATTCCTCCAGATGGTCTTCAAATTTGTAAAAACCGTTCTTGTTTTGGAAGAGAAACCTTTGTGGAACCATTAAAGAAAAGATGCCATAAAGAACCATCTTGTCAATAACAAAAATGGAGAACTCTGAAAAAGGGGGGATTTTAAGTTAATTTCTTTCTCTTGAAAGGATGGAAGGTAAAATGGGATAATGGATTAAGTCACTTATTGCCTTGAGCATGGGGTGACGATTTTACCTTCCACAACATTTCTTATACTTCTTTCCACTCCCGCAGGGGCAAGGATCATTTCTTCCAACTTTTTTCCCGTATTCCTTTTTCGGGTCCGGTTCTGACCTCAGGGCTACTACAAACTTATGGGACATGGGCAGTATGTACGGGTATACCTTCTTATCTTTGAATGAGGGCTTAAACTCATTCATGAGAGAATTAAAATCTCTTTCAAGATTAAATTCCGGCCTATTTAATATCTTACGGATTACAAACTCTGCATTTTGTGAAAACCTGAAAAAAAGGCTCTTAAGAACACTGGGGGATATCGTTTGGTCTTCCAGGTAAGTCAGGATATCCTCTTTATATCGTTGGATCTTTGTCTCATCAGGACTTTGGAAAACGCTCAGTATAATGCCGTAATTTATTAGATAGTGCTGGCCACTCAGTTCATTAAAAACGATTCCCACATCCTTACTCTTTAACAATCCTTTTGGGAAATTTATCTCTGGAGGCTTATACCCTTCGGGAAGAGGCTTTTCACTCTTGCTCAATCTATAATCCATAAACTCAGCGGCCAAGGCAGGCAGTTTTCCGCCTTCCGTGAGAACCTCATCACTCCCAAAATATTCAATAAAGAGTTCTCTGTCCTTCTTCTGTAATTCAAAACCCTTCCTTATCCTTTCC
Organism: Syntrophorhabdus sp.; assembly: GCA_020724025.1. The sequence goes on from DYHU01000091.1 coordinate 1,172, forward strand.
TCATTATCCCTGAAGGCAAACTCCGGATGTTTCATTTGAAGGGACCCAACGACTTTCAATATCTCCTTCTCTGACATATCGAGGAATTCCTGAGCACCCGAGAAAATGTATTCCTGATCATTTACAGGAATGATTTTGGCTCTGAAAAATGCCCCAGGTTTAGCGAGCCGTTCAAGCTGATGAGGTATGGTTGTGGGTTTAATCGTATAATCAACTTCATTGATCAAATTCTCTGCAACAAAGCCATCAGGAAGTGTTGTTTTGACTTGAAATATTCCTGCTACGGGGTCTTTCCATCTTAAAACGATCGCCTTCTCCTTTTCACTGAGATCCGAAATCTCATAAACAAACTTGTCAATGACTGACATGTTATTAGGGAATCTGTAAGAACAAACAAAATTATCAGTAAATTCGTGAAACTCCTCTTCCGATTTGATGACCAGCGGATCTCCATATTCCTCTTGTGCGGCCTTAAAGAAAGCCTCCTTCAGTGTGTTATCCTTTTTCAGAAGGACATATTGAAAGTAATCCACAAACATCTTCCTGATGTCACCAAATCGGTCAATGTGCGGAGCAATCTTCATACCTCCACCTCTACTACAAACCTTTTCTACACAATATCCCCAACAGCTACTTTGCCCATATGGATTGGATAAGCTTCCATCCCGGGAGATCAGTCCCAGCGCTTCTATGGTTTCCGAGGAGCATGAGGTCTGGTACTTGCCAGATCCGGTATGCCCCGAAGAAAAATGGCTTCCAGTTGATAGCCAGCGTAAGCTTCAACAATAAACTCGTTCCAATAATTTGTTGATCGACCATGCTTTAAGAAAGATTGTAACTTGGTTTCCAGTTCGAAATCTTTCCGGTCAATGGCATTCCTCTCAAAAAAGCTTACCCATTCCTGCTTTGAATGCCCTATAAGAATGTAAGGAGTTATCATAACAACGGAGTAATTTACCAGATTAAATGGTGGAGGGTGAATTCTTACAAACCATATCTCGCCCTTCCGTCCAGGATAACCGGAAGGACAAATACAAGAACAAGTCTTCTCTGTGAGCAATTCTTTCAACTTGATCAAACCATGATTACCTCCGATATATTCATATATGCCAATGCGTGATTTTTGAGCAAGGCCAATCAGGGAGAGGAATTGGGGATCAACACTTAAAAGCCCCCCTAAATCTATAAAACAAGTACCGATGGTTTCTTTATCCTTTCCAAAAGTGGCATCAAAAAACGCCCAATGTGTAAAATAAGATCTCGTCAGTGGACTGATGGGCGGGCCATCCGGTATATAGACTCGTTCCGCTTTATCCATAATCCGATGGTATTCTTTCATTTCTGGAAAGACGGATACCATCTCAGCAAACAAAGACACCATATTTTGAACTACAATATAGAGGGCATGGACGGGGTCATAGCCCTTGAGATCCTGAGATGTTTTAATGGTCTTTTTAAGTGCAGAAACCAATTTTTTGGTCTGGACCAATTCAGAAAAAGGAATAACCTTCCGTTCTTTCTCAGCTAAAAATCGTTCACACAATCTGGCAGAAACCGAACCCATTGCCATGTTCCTTGACATTGATCCCTCAGATCGAAAAACAAACTCATTTGCATTAGAAAAGGCTTGCCCCGACAGACAACGCAATGAAATGCCAGATATGTTAGTATAGCACCTACAAATATTGAAGATTAGTCTAAATCAAGAATTGATCATTTCCGTTAGAAAGAGAGTATAACGCTGCGGGTCGCTGGGAGCCGGATTTATCGGCGATCCAGTGAAGCCGTTAGCAAATTCACATGATTCTATCTTTGTAATGTTCCGGATTTCTGTGAAGATGGGCCACCGCCGTGATTAGAATTTTCTCTTTTTCTTTGGGGGATATCAGCCGAACCTTCAACGTTCATACCTTTTCTTGATTTCTTCCCAATCAGTTGTCTCAAGCTCGCCTCGTTTGTAGGCCTTATATCGGGCCTCCGATTCAGCTATCCAACTCTTTTCGATTTCCGGATCTGGCTTATCAAGGCTGTATAAAATGCCCTCAACTAACCGAATTCGTTCTGTTGGCCTAAGCCATATCGCTTTCTTTGCAAGTTGATCTACTGACTTCATATTTTCCCATTTTCTGGGATAGGTGATAATAATTTCTTCGTTTGTCATCTTTCTCGCCGGAACATTATTTTTTATGCTGATTCTATGTTTTCTAAAAAATTAAGCCAATAAAGGTTCTTTTTACATTAAACCAATCGAATTGCGTCACTTTTTTCCAGAAAAGATCGTTTTAAACAATATTATATGGAATCGAGATAATTTAAGAATAAATTATTCGCTGAGACTGAAACGTACCCAAATTCCTCAAAATGGTCTTCAAATTTGTAAAAACCGCCCCTGTTTTGGAAGAGAAACCTTTGTGGGACCGTTGAAGAAAAGATACCATAAAGAACCATCTTGTCAATAACAAAAACGAGCTGGTGAAAATCATCTTTTCGAGGATTACCATTTAAAATCTTGCATAGGTGGGTGGATTATCAGAATCACGATTTCAGGAAGAAGCTGACACAAGATTTGAAGGTTTTTATCAGATCAAACCTTTACAACTAATAAAGTGAGGAGGCAAACTTGAACAGAAGAACCGTATCTTAAAGGGTTTTCTGTTGGCGGTAATAAAAAGGACAACGCAAATTCAGGGATGGAAGAGCCCACCCTCTCTGATCTCCGCTAAACATTGCTCAAGTGACAGGCCATGTCGAATCTCCCACCACCTTCCCGTATGGCGCATGTAGGATAAGTGGAACCTGCTCTGTCGACCTGCACCCCCAGTGTATTCCAGGCGAGCAAACCCTGTGTCAAAAAAAGGCGACAGTGCATTTGGACCCGGACAGGCGTACCTGGCACAGAAATAGAAGTAGTTACGATGCCATTTGGTGTAAAGATCAACAATATAGTTCCACTTCGCATTCTTTGGCGGGGGCTTAACGTGTTCCGGCTTCAGGATGTCGTTTACCAACGCCATTGCCTTTGCCTCCAATTCCACCTTGACGGCATCAGGCACTTTTGGCTTTGGTGGGCTGTAAACCCACGTCTTTTGTCTCATCGAACTCCTCAGGTATAGCGACTTCGGCTGTCACCCAACGTATTGGGCAACGAAGTTGAGGTAACTTTGCCTCCCGCCATCTTTGCTCCATCTCTTGACTGATTTAAGGACCCTCTTCAAGCACAAGACGATTTCGTCAATGGTTATAGGCTCAGGCGCCGTTTCCCTTGCTTTTTCTGGAGAGTCTGCCAGGGTACCGCGACCCAAACGCCATTCACACATTCTGCGAACATTTTCAAGGAGAGTCTGCTCAGCCTCGGACAATGAAAAGTGCCGCGGTGGCCGTCCGATCTTCTCCGCTGCGTATCTGTCGATGAGCGCTTCCAACATACGCATCACATCGGAGTCCGACATTCCAGGATAGTTTTTGTAGGTTGTGACGATACCGAACTCGATATTCTGGAGTACATCGGTGTACTGATCTTCGACTCTCATTGTTTTTTCTTCTCCCAACATAACGACAGGATTAACCTGCCGAAATTGAGTAAAGAAATTCTAGTCGGCATCAGTCTCACAGTTATCTGGCAGAAGCCGTTGAATCAACTGGTTTGAGGGTATAGATCCGTGCAAGTCGACTGGCGGCCTTCAGGTCTCCTTTGCGCAATGCCGCTCGTACACCATCGAGTTTTTGAGCATCTTCGAGAAGCAAGTAGGGAGACCACCCGCTGTCTGTATCGATTAATTCGACATCAACTTTGGCTACGTATTCACCCTCATGAATCAGTTTTGTGTGCTTTCTCTTCTTCATGCTTTCCTCCTGATAAAATCATCTGACCACCTCTCTGGATTTGGCCTATATGCTGTGACGAGAATAGCGGGTGATACTTCTCCTTTGGGATTTCCCCAAACGACGTGAATTGGTCTACCCTGAGAATCCTTCTGCAGCACGAGAACACACGGTCCCTTAACGTAGTCAGGATAGTCCTCGATCATTATGGCCTCAAAGGCACTGTCCAATACCTCCCATACGAAGATATCATCCTCTGCCAATTCATCATAGCCGTGGTCCGATACCAACACCTCTTTTCGATGAATCAGATCAAGTATGAGTTCGAAGGTACTACTCATATCTGTCGAGCATTAGTGCCTGTTCGGACTTCAAATCCTATGTGGCTTGTCTATATTATAATCGGCCCACTTAACAATTTATCTGAAAGCTTTATGTGCTTATGAGTCCCATTATTCAACGGAGGCAGAAAATATCTCCTTTCATCTTTATTCGTCGCTCCCTCTTCTTGCTCCTTTTATACTTTGTGTCAGTTTACATTTTCAATTAAAATCTACATCTTTTAGTAAAGCCTGTCAATTATTGGATACAGGGGATAATATAGAAGCAAATCGGAGCTAAAGGGTCACAGCCTAAAGATCCTCATTGGGGACATATTCGTATTCTTTAGGCCGCCGGATTAAGTCCCTGTTCTCTTTTTGAATCGTATAGCCGATTGCTTCATAACCCTTAAGTCGTTTTTTGTACATGCGCATTAGGGTTGGGACATGGATATCCACATAATCGTAAACCTGCACCACCTGCTTATTATCGTGATGTCGGTGCAGACGCCCTACATATTGCTGGAGCGTGCCACGCCAGGAGATGGGCATAGCTAAAAATAATGTGTCCAGTCTGGCATCATCAAAACCCTCTCCGATATAGCGCCCTGTAGCAATAATCACCCTTTCCTTTGAATCCGGCACTGCTTTAATCTGTTCGGCCAGTGCCTTACGTTGCTTTGCGCCCATGCCGCCCCTCAGAATAATGATATTCTGAGCAAACCCCTTAAGATGTTCCGCAAACCATTCTAAATGCTCCGTGCGCTCGGTAAGAAGCAAGGGCGACCTTCCCATTTCTAACGCCTTCAATAGATCGTTGAAGATTAATTCATTGCGATGCCTGTCCAATACAAGGGCTGAATAGATGTCCTGTATTTTGGGATCGGTTAATTCAGGAGGCAATCTGAAATCTGTGAATCTTATCAAGACCGCGTGTTCAAATGGACTTGCGGCTGCCTGTTTCTTCGCACTTTCCCTGAAACGAATCGGACCGCACTGCATCATGATGATCGGGTGATGACCATCCTTACGAATTGGGGTTGCGGTAAGACCGGCAACATACCTGGCCTTCGCCTGTTTGAGAACCTGTTCAAAGGTAAAAGCGGGAATATGGTGGCATTCATCAACGATGACTTGACCGTATTCAGCCACCATGTCCTTGACCTCGCCCTTCCGAATGAGGCTCTGTATTAAACCAACGTCGATATGACCGGTCACCTTCGTCTTGCCCCCACCTATCTGACCAAAATCATCTATGGGTTTATCAAGAAACAGCGCTAACCGTTCTCTCCACTGATCCATGAGTTGCCTGCGATGCACTAAGATTAGGGTATTCACTTTTCTTTGAGCAATAAGCCATGCCGCAACCACCGTCTTACCAAAAGCAGTGGGAGCAGACAAAATGCCGCTGTCATAAGCTAACATCTTCTCGCCGGCTTCTTGCTGAAAAGGATGGAGTTCACCACGAAAAGCTACGTCTATTAAGGCGCCATCAAAATGTTTGTTGTCGATTTCTGTTTTGATGCTGTGGGCTTTAAACATTGTCAAAGCTTCATCGAGACAGCCTCTCGGAAGACCGATATGGTCTGCAAAATCTTCAGCACAACCAATGACTCGCGGTTTGCCGAATGTTGACAGCCGCATAGCCTGAGCCCTGTAGAAATCAGGGTTCTGGAAAGCCGCTAAACGAATTAATCGGTTTAGCATAGCAGGTGGTAGCCCCTTCTTTTCTATATAGACCAGGTTGCTTTGCACCAACTGAACAGTTTGGGGGAGCGGTCCTTGAATAGGTTTTTCAATTCTTTTCTTTGACGCCGGCAAAGTCCAAGGGTCTTCAGAAGTTTCCCCATCAGTTAGACTTATCCGGACGTCAATAATGGTTCCATTTCTCGATGCCTCCCGGACGATAGATTCTACTTCGTCCCGTTGGATTCTCTTGATTTTTGAAAGGAATAGCCACTGGTCAGAGAAGGGTTCAAAGCCTTCGTCCACAAAAACGCTATTGCCCTTCTTTCGAGGAAGAAATTGTAATGGAAGGGCAATGAGGTTCCCAAACCCACCCTTGGGCATCGTATCCTGGCTGGGGAAGAATCGGTCATAAGAATCCAAACCAATTTGATGCCTCCGCTCCATGGCACGGGTCAGGATGGCGCAACCAAACTTCCGGGCCATTGAAGCCTCAATTGGACGATCAAAGAATATCCAAACATGACCTCCGTACCCAGACCGAGACCGCTCAAGGACCGCAGGCACACCCATTTCCCGACAGACTTCAAGAAAAGCAACCGCATCCTCCTGCCAAGTCTTCTTATCAAAATCAATGGCAAGAAACCAACATGTTTCATCCAATAAAAGCGGGTAGACTCCGATGATATGTTTCCCGATTAGATGGTTCCGGATTACTTCATCCGTTACCGGCATGAGATTTCGATTTTCACAATCCCCACATTTGATTTTAGGTTTGCCACATAAAGGACGTTTCCATTCGTTTGCACACGCAGGAGAATATCCGGAATTTCCATATTTCCCCTCCCATCTGACTGGATAGACATCTTCTCGCCCACGGAACAAAGACCGGAAAAGAGTAACCTGGTCTTCTATCGGGGAGTTATTAGTGACTGTAAGGCTTGTGGCAGTATATAGGCTTGGTGGTTCTGAAATGATAAGTTCGTGAGGTGGAACAATTTCTTCAGAAGGCAGACCCAGTAGCTTCTTTAGTCGTTCATTTTCCTCCCTTAAGGAGGCACACTCTTCTAATGCCTCTTGGAGCTGGGTTTGAAGGTCTTCTGAAGCATTCATTTCCTAATATTATGAGGAATCTTGTTAAGACTGGGGTGAACAAGTAAAATGCTTGAAAGATTTCTAAGCCGCATATTTAATAACTTCTAATTCTGCGGCCGTATCTACCTTTCCGAGAATCCCCTCCACACGCTCCATCACGGGGTCATCTAAAAGGTATTTACCACAATTACTGCACTGATGTACCGGTAAACCCTTTAAGATTACGATGGTTGCTTCGTTTACTTTGAAGGGAAGGCTCGTCACCCTCGTTTCCATGAAAGACCCACATACACGGCATTTCATAAATATCGCCTCTTGATTTTTCTTTCATTGACGCATTGCTGGATGAATTGCAATGGATCATCCGGAACTACTCGTTCAGGAGCCATTTTTTACTCTCACGATAAAGATAGGAATGTTCTATACCTGACAAAAATACTAATAGGTTGGATTGAAGAAGTCAAACTTTCATTTTGCATTTTAGTTCGGCCTGGGGAATTTTAAATTCTTACTTGAGGAAAGCTTTGGGGTCAGCCCTTGACATTGGACAAGTTGAGTAAGAGATTGAAAAGAATATTTTGCTCGCACCGGCAAATAACGGAGGGCTTGCAGTTAACACCCCAAGGCTTCACCCTTCTCAAGCACTCATACCCTTATCTGAAATGTGCTGCAAAAGAAAGAACAAAGGTTTATATAATGTTGTCTAGGAGGATTTGCTTCTAACGCTGGGAAATGAGCCTTGTCATTTCTGCCTCGCATCGGAGTGCGGGATAAACTCCGGCGGAAATCAATACTGGCTCCCTGTGAAAACAGGGAGCCAGTATTTAAAGACTGGATTCCGCATCGGGTGCGGAATGACAGTAATTCTAAAGCAAACTGTAAAAATGACTGTTCTTTTTAGCTTAAATATTTCCTTTACTTCTTCTCTTGAATCGAAATCAGCTCAACCTCGAAGATGAGGGTGGCATGGGGTCCGATCTGGGGTCCCGCGCCTCTTTCCCCGTAGGCGAGCGGAGAGGGAATAAAGAGTTGCCACTTCGCCCCCTCCTCCATCAATTGGAGGGCCTCGGTCCAGCCCGCAATCACACCATTCACGGGAAAACTCACGGGTTGACCGCGACGGTAAGAGCTGTCGAATTCGGTTCCATCAATCAAAGTGCCTCGATAGTGAGTGGTCACGGTATCGGT
>DYHU01000091.1:9382-12714 GCA_020724025.1 Syntrophorhabdus sp.
AGAATTGTAAAAGGGGATCCTCAGAGATGCAAATAAAAAAAGGAGCGCCTGGCCGATCAGCCGGCACCCCCTTTATTCCTAAACCTATCCCAATTTCTTATTACATCAACCCGGCGATCGACTTCTGGGCGAAGGTGAACACATTGGAAGGAAAGATTCCCATGTAGAAGGTCCCGATCAAGGCTAAAATCAGGGCGATCACCGGAGCCGGCGAAAACTGGAGGCCTGTGATCTCCCGCTCCGATTCCCTGAAATACATGAGCACCGTGACACGCAGATAGTAATAGACGGAGATGGCGCTGTTGAGAACTCCGAGAATGGCCAGCCAGTAAAATTTCGCTTCCACCGCCGCACTGAAGATATAGAATTTGGCCATGAATCCTCCCAGGGGGGGAATCCCTGCCATGGAGAGGAGGAAGATGGTCATCGAGGCGGCCAGAAGGGGATACTTGAAACCCACTCCCGCATAATCGTTGATCAGGATGTTCTCCTCGCCTTTCTTGCCGAGGAGGATCACGCAGGTGAAGGCCCCCAGATTCATAAAGGCATAAGCCATGAGGTAGAAGAGGATGCCGGAGGTTCCCAGTTTATTTCCGGCGACAAAGGCGACGAGGATATATCCGGCATGGGCGATGCTCGAATAGGCCAGCATCCTCTTGATGTTGTTCTGGGAGATGGCGACGATGTTTCCGACGGTCATAGTCACGACCGCGATGAGCCACATGATCGAGGTCCAGTCCGGACGGAAACCCGGAAGCGCGGTGTAGAAGACCCGGATCAGCGCTGAAAAGCCTGCCGCCTTCACACCCGTGGCCATAAAGGCGGTGATCGAAGTCGGAGCCCCTTCATAGACATCGGGCGTCCACATATGAAAAGGAACAGAGGCGATCTTGAAGCCGAAGCCGATCGTGAGGAAGGCCAGGCTCATGAGGAGCATCGGATTGTCGAGAAGTTTTTTAGTGGCAATATAAGAGGCGATATCCTTAAGATAGAGGGAACCGGTGGCGCCGTAGAGGAAAGCAATCCCATAGAGGAGAAAACCGGTGGCAAAGGCACCGAGGAGGAAGTATTTGAAGGCCGACTCTACCGACCTCCTATCTTCCCTCAGCATCCCGGCCAGGATGTAGATGGAGATGGACATCGTCTCCAGACCCAGGAAGATGACAATCAGATGGGTCCCGGCGGCCATGAGCATCATCCCGAGTGTGGCAAAAAGGATGAGGGCATAATATTCCCCGAACCCGATCCCTTCCCTCGAGGCATAGCCCATCGAGATCAGGACAGTCAGAAAAGCGATGATGAGGATCGTTATTTTGAAGAAGATGGCAAATCCATCGGAAGTGAACATCCCCTCAAATCCAGTCTTCCCCGATCCCACCAGGGGAAGCGTATAAAAGAAGGCGATGGCCACGCCGATCAGGCTGAGGACTCCGAGATATCCCTTCTTCTCCCCTTTGGGTGCGAAGACATCGACGAGAAGGACTAAGAATCCAAAGGCGGTGATGATGATTTCCGGCGCAATGAGGTAAAGATCAATTTCTGGTAGCTTCATTAAAAATCCTCCAGATTACATTTAAAAAAAGGTGGGGGGATAGGGGGATTGGGTGATGGGGTGAAGTTTTTATTTCTCCGTCTCTCCTTATCTCCTTATCTCCCTATCTCTCTTTAATCTCTGCCACTACCTTCGGTGCAGGCAGTTCGGCTTTCATCTCAACCTTCCCCTTGAAGTCCTTCAGGAACTTCTCCACGCTCGCATCCATCTTGCTGAAGAAGAGTTTGGGATAGATCCCCATGAGAAAGATGAGGGCCACCATCGGGATGAGCGTGATGACCTCCCGCGCATTGAGGTCCTTCAGCCCTTCGTTCTTGGGATTGGTGAGCTTTCCAAACATCACTCGCTGGAACATCCAGAGCATGTAGGCCGCACCCAGGATGACTCCTGCCGCCGCCAGGACGCCATAGACGATATTGGCCTGGAAGGCCCCTAAGAGGATCAGAAACTCTCCCACAAATCCGTTCGTCCCGGGAAGCCCGATGGAGGAGAGGGTGACGATCATAAAGAAGGCGGCAAAGACCGGCATCACCTTCGAGATGCCTCCGAAATCGGAGATCATCCGGGTGTGTCTCCGTTCATAGATCATTCCGACGATCAAGAAGAGAGAGCCGGTGCTGATCCCGTGGTTGAGCATCTGATAAATCGATCCTTGAACGCCCTGCGTGTTCAGGGCAAACATCCCTAACATGACATAGCCCAGGTGGCTGACGCTTGAGAAGGCGACCAGCCTCTTCAGGTCGGGCTGCATCATCGAGACCAGAGCTCCATAAATGATCCCGATGAGCGCCAATATGGAGATCAGCGGCATCAGGTCGAGGGCCGCATTCGGAAAGAGGGGCATGGCAAACCGGATGAATCCATATGTTCCCATCTTCAGCAGGACGCCAGCCAGAATCACGCTCCCTGCGGTCGGCGCCTCGGTGTGGGCATCGGGCAACCAGGTATGGAAGGGAAACATCGGCACCTTGATGGCAAAGGCCAGGGCAAAGGCGCCGAAGAGCCAGTGCTGAGTACCCGCCGGGATTCCCAATTTGTAAAGTTCAAGCACATCGAAGGTGCCTTTCCCCGTGGCCTTGAGGTTGATGAAATAGAGGACCAGAATGGCGACAAGCATGAGCACGCTTCCTGCCATGGTGAAGAGGAAGAATTTAATCGCCGCATAGATCCGCCTCTGCGGATTCCCCCAGATGCCGATGAGAAGGTACATCGGGATGAGCATCACTTCCCAGAAGACGTAGAAGAGGACGAGGTCCAGGGCCACGAGCGCGCCGATCATTCCTGTCTCGAGGAAGAGGAAGGAGATCATATACTCCTTCACCCTGAAGGTGATCGCTGTCCAGGAACAGAGGATGCAGAGAACCGTTAGAAAGGTGGTCAGAAGCACCAGAAGGAGGCTGATCCCATCGATCCCTAATTTATAACTGATCCCGTAGGCCTCAACCCACCACCAGTCCTCTAAGAATTGCATGGCCGCGGTGGCGGAATCGAACCGAAAGAAAAGAGGCAGGGAGACCACAAATTCAACGAGGGCGAAAGCCAGGGTTGCCCATCGGATGGTGCTATCTTTTTTAATGAAGAGGAGAACGATCGCCCCTGCCAGCGGGAAGAAGATCAGAAAGGATAGAATGGGAATTCCCAAGATGTCCATGAAATTGCTCCTTTTGTTTATACGAATGATGCGAATGATAACGAATTGGGCGAATGATCACCCCCACCCTCGCCCTCCCCCCTGCCTTCGCCGAAGCGGCTTCGCGCAGGCAGGCCTTGAGGGGGAGGG
>DYHU01000092.1:0-2674 GCA_020724025.1 Syntrophorhabdus sp.
CGTGAGGGCGGGCGGACCGTGGGCGCCGGCGTCATCAGCGATGTCCTCGAATAAATTGTGGCTTAAACTTTTCGTGTGGAGCTGCGTGAATGAGAAATATTTTGAACCTGGCCTGTACGGAATGTAAACGGAGAAATTATTCTACAATGAAGAATAAACGGACCACTCCGGATAAACTGGAATTGAAGAAGTATTGTCGCTTCTGTCGAAAACATACCGTCCACAAAGAGACCAAATAGATCAGTTGGAGGAATGAGGTTGGAGGTTAGAGGCAAAAAGATTTCGTGCAGAAATTTAGGATGTTGTCTTTTGCCTCAAGTGGAGCCCTATACCATAGGGTGGAGGGCGGAGCGATCTTCAAACCTTAAACCCAATACAATGATATAGGCCAGTAGCTCTAACGGTTAGAGCACCGGACTCCAAATCCGGGTGATGGGGGTTCGAATCCCTCCTGGCCTGCCACGCACTAAGAGAGGTGCGTAGCGACCCATGAACACCGGATCATTCAGGGCTGAACATAGAATATTTAAGGGGATGTTTGAGGCCTGCCTCAGAAAGAGTTAAACGAATGGCGTTTTCTTTTCGGGAAAAATTTGAAGGGGCCAAACAGTTTTTAAGAGAAGTGAAGACGGAATTAAAAAAGGTCACCTGGCCATCGAGGAAGGATGCCCTTGCCGGTACGGCTGTCGTACTCGTCGCTGTTTTCATCATTGCCCTCTTCTTGGGGATTGTCGATTCAGGCCTGTCCAATCTCATCCGGGAGTTGTTGAAGAAGGCGGGCAGTTCATAAGGTCAAACCGTATTTCGCTTCGTAAAACCCTGTTCCAGCAAGTTGGAGATAGCAGCGATTATGGCACTTCAGTGGTATGTCATTCATACTTATTCGGGTTTTGAGAACAGGGCGAAACAGAATTTAGAGGAACGCATCAAGAACCTTGGGAAGGCTCAATATTTCTCATCCATCTTAGTCCCTACAGAGACCGTGGTAGAATTAGGAAAGGATAAGAAGAGGAAAGAATCGAAGAGAAAGATCTTTCCTGGGTATCTGTTGGTTCAGATGGAATTGAATGAGGAGACCTGGCACATCGTGAAAGACACGCCGAAGATCACCGGTTTTGCAGGGAACAGCACCAAACCGCTTCCTCTCTCGGAGAAGGAGGTGGAGGAAATCCTCGCCCAGATGAAGGAAGGTGTTTCGAAAGCAAAGCCGAAGATCTCATTCAATGTCGGCGATAGCGTCCGGGTGATTGACGGACCCTTCGTCAACTTTATTGGGACGATCGAAGAGGTCAAGTCTGAAAAAAGGAAATTGAAGGTCCTGGTTTCCATCTTTGGAAGGTCCACACCAGTCGAATTGGATTTTATCCAGGTGGAGAAGAACTAATCATAGTCGGAGGAGTGAACCCCGTTAGAAAAGACGGGGCGTTCATTCCATCCTCAATAATGAATGAACATTTTTTTATCCCGTTAGAAGCTTTGCTTCTAACGGGATAAACATCCCCGCCATAAACGGCGGGGCTTTCTAACGGGGTGAAGCATGGCGAAGAAAGTAGTGGGAATGGTGAAACTTCAGATTCAAGCGGGACAGGCCAACCCCTCTCCTCCGGTGGGGCCTGCTTTGGGGCAGCACGGGGTGAACATCATGGAGTTTTGCAAGGCTTTTAACGCCCGAACCCAGGCGCAGGAAGGAATGATCATCCCCGCAGTGATCACCATCTATTCTGATCGTTCTTTCGTTTTTGTGACGAAGACTCCGCCCGCCTCTGTCCTGTTGAAGCGAGCAGCCAAGATTGTCAAAGGGTCAGGGGAGCCGAATCGAAACAAAGTGGGCAAAGTGACCAAAGACCAGGTGAAGGAGATTGCCCAGATCAAACTGAAAGATCTCAATGCCGTGGATCTGGAGGGGGCCATCCGTACGGTCGAAGGAACAGCCCGGAGCATGGGTCTGGAGGTTATTTGAGAGAAGAGAGATGACAAATCAAGAAAAAAAATATTTAGAGGCGAGAAGCAAGGTAGATCGAAATAAGAGGTTTGAACTGGAGGAAGGGGTGAAACTCCTTCTGGAGGCGGCCTATGCCAAATTTGATGAAGGGGTGGATGTCGCCATCCGTCTCGGGGTAGACCCGAAAAAAGCGGATCAGATGGTTCGGGGCACCGTGGTCCTCCCTCACGGGACCGGCAAGAAGGTGAGGGTACTGGTCTTTGCCAAGGGCCAGAAGGAGAAGGAGGCCCTGGATGCTGGCGCCGATATTGTGGGAGCCGAGGAACTCATAGAGAAGATTTCAAAGGGATGGCTGGAATTTGACAAGGCGATTGCCACTCCGGACATCATGGGTTTGGTCAGCAAATTGGGAAAGATCTTAGGCCCTCGCGGATTGATGCCCAATCCGAAGGTTGGCACCGTCACCTTCGACCTGGAGAGGGCCATCAAAGAGATCAAGGCAGGGAAGGTCGAATTTAAAGTGGAGAAGGCAGGAATCGTACATGTCCCTGTGGGAAAGGCCTCCTTTGGACTGAATCGATTGTTAGAAAATATCAAAACCCTTCTGGAGGTGATTCTCCGTGCGAAACCCCCCACCAGCAAGGGGATCTATTTGCGAAGCATTGCCCTGTCCACAACGATGGGGCCGGGGATCAAAATCGATCCCAGCCAGATCAGAGGGGTTTTAAAAGC
>DYHU01000092.1:2774-12700 GCA_020724025.1 Syntrophorhabdus sp.
ACGACCTCATCGAGGAGGTGGAGTTCATTGAACCGAAATGAGAAAAGACAAGTCGTAGCCGATTTTTCAAAGAAGGTGGAGGGGTTTCAAGCCGCGGTCCTGACCCATTATCGAGGCCTCAATGTGGAGCAGATCAATACCCTGAGGCGGCGTTTAAGGGAGGAGAGGATCTCCTATCATGTCGTGAAGAATACAGTGATGAAGCTGGCAGCCAAAGGGACGGATCTTGAGAAATTGACCGATTACTTCAAAGGGCCGACAGCGATCGCCATTTCCCGTGATGATCCGGTTTCTCTGGCAAAGATTTTGACGGAATTTGTTAAAACACAGCCTCGACTTGAAATCAAAATTGGTCTGATTCAGGGGAGGGTGATCCCATCCGATGAGATTAAGGCATTAGCCACGATGCCCTCCCGGGAGATTCTATTGGCGCAGATACTGGGGGGGATACAGGTTCCGGGACAGGAACTGGCGGGAGTCATCCTGGGCGGTCTTCAACAGGTCGTCGGTGTGGTCCATACCCGGGCGGATCAACTGGCCGAATTGGAAAGTGGAAAGTAGAAATAATTAAATAGATAGGAGGGTTTTTCGATGGCGGATATCCAAAAAATTGCAGAAGAGATCAGCACTCTCACCTTGCTGGAAGCCCGGGATCTGGTGAAGGTCCTTGAGGAGAAGTTAGGAGTAAAAGCGGCTGCTCCGATGGCAATGGCGGCCTTTCCGGCCGGCGGAGTAGGGGCGGCAGAAGCAGCCCCAAAGGAAGAAAAGACGGAATTTGATGTGATTCTGACCGGTTTTGGCGACAAGAAGATTCAGGTCATCAAGGTCGTGAGAGAACTGACCGGACTGGGGTTGAAAGAGGCCAAAGATCTGGTCGAAGGTGTTCCGAAACCCGTTAAAGAGGGCGTCACCAAAGAAGAAGCGGCGACAATGAAGAAGAAGTTAGAAGAGGGTGGCGGAACGGTCGAAGTGAAATAAGTAAAAGGACCATTTTTTAAATGAGGTGGGATTGGTTTACCGGTCAGACCTGCCTGCGGTTAGCAGGGAGGCGTTCAGACTTTTGGTAAGAAGGCGGTCTTTCTAAATTGTCACATAGTCTCATGGTCCTGCAGTCTTGTAGTCATTTGACTAACCGACTCGTTGACTAACGACTATATGACTTACCCGGAAGGTTTACGAAAAAGAATTTTATTGAGGGACATCGTTGTCTCTTCCCGGAAGGACAGAGCAGTTCATGGTAGGAAGTCCGAAAGGGAGGGGACTTTTTGTTTGAGGAAGGAGTCCATATGGCCAGCATCGTTCCAGTCTATCGTCGGTATCGTAGGAACTTTTCAAAGATCAAAGAGGTCCTGGAGATCTCCAACCTGATTGACGTTCAAAAGAGATCTTACGAAAAATTCCTTCAAGCCGACATGGAACCGGAAAACCGTGAGCCCGTTGGGCTTCAGGGAGTTTTTAAAACGGTCTTTCCGATCAAAGACTTCTATGAAACCGCTTCCCTCGAATTTGTGAGCTACCGTTTCACCGAGCCCAAATATGATATGGAGGAATGTCTCCTGAGGGGGATGACCTATGCCGCTCCCATCAAGGTGACCGTTCGCCTGGTGGTCTGGGATGCGGATGAAGAGACAAAGGCGAAAAGCATCAAGGCAGTAAAGGAGCAAGAGGTCTATTTCGGTGAAATTCCTCTGATGACGGAAAACGGGACCTTTATCATCAACGGGACGGAACGGGTGATCGTAAGCCAGCTCCACCGTTCCCCCGGAGTCTTCTTCGATCAGGACCAGGCCAAACCCCATTCAGGAGGCAAAGTCCTCTACTATGCCCGCATCATCCCCTATCGGGGGTCCTGGATCGATTTTGAATTTGATCAGAAGGATCTCCTCTATGCCCGGATCGACCGGCGACGAAAAATTCCTGTCACCGTCTTCCTCCGTTCCTTGAAATATACCGGCCAGGAGCTCCTGGACTACTTCTATCGAAAGGAAAAGATTCTCTTCCGGAAGGGAAGGTTTGCCAAGGAGGTCTCCAAAGATGTTCTCGTCGGACAGAAGGCGACCATCGATATTGTCGATCCGGAGACCCAAAAAGTGATCCTGAAGAAGCATCGAAAGATCACCGAGGAATCCTACAAACGGCTGGAGATGACGAAGATCACCGCCATTCCGGTTGAACCGCAGGATCTGCTGGGAAGGTATTTGGCAAGGGATGTGGTCGATCCGGAGACTGGTGAGGTCATCGCTGAATATAATGAAGAGGTGACGGAGAAATTTCTCGACGAGGTGAAGGAGAGAAAGGTCGAGGGGTTTGAGATCCTTTTCATTGACAACATCAATGTAAGCTCTTCATTACGGGACACCCTGGTCATCGATAAGATCGAACTGAGCCGGGAGGAGAAGGAAAAGTTATACAGAGACGAACCGGGGAAATCGATCAGGGGGAAAGAGGCCGAGAGGGCCCTCATTGATATTTATAAAAGGCTTCGGCCCGGCGATCCGCCTACCATTGAGACAGCGATCAATCTCTTCCATAACCTCTTCTTCAATCCGGAACGATACGATCTTTCAAAAGTGGGGAGGATGAAACTGAACCACAAACTCAGTTTAAAGGGGAATCCTCCCAGGATATTGGTCTTCACCGAAAAATGGAAGAAGGAAGCCCTGGATGCCGGAGCGGCCTATGCAGGAGGCAAGGAACTGGTCGATCAGATTCTGGGCGGATGGCTTGATTTTGACGAAGCGGTCGCCACTCCGGAGATGGTCGATGAGATCCAGCGGGCCGCAAAAGTCCTCTATCCTATCGGGATGATGCCTTCTCTGAAGGAGGGAACCATCACCGAGGATGTCCGGGGAAAGATTCGAAAGATTTTTGAGGATGAGAAAACGACCCTGAGGAGACGGGATGTCCTGGAGGTGGTGAAATACCTGATCCGATTGAAGGACGGCCAGGGTTCGGTAGACGATATCGACCATCTGGGAAACCGTCGGGTGAGGACGGTCGGAGAGTTGCTCGAGAATCAATATCACATCGGACTGGTGAGGATTGAGAGGGCGATCAAAGAGCGGATGAGCCTGCAGGACATCGAGACCTTGATGCCCCATGACCTGATCAACTCCAAGCCCCTCTCCGCAGTGATCAAGGAGTTTTTCGGTTCCAGTCAGCTCTCTCAGTTTATGGATCAAACCAATCCCCTCTCCGAAATTACCCATAAGAGACGGCTCTCTGCACTGGGCCCGGGAGGGCTCACAAGGGAAAGGGCGGGTTTTGAGGTGAGGGACGTTCATCCCACCCATTACGGACGTGTCTGTCCCATCGAGACACCCGAGGGTCCCAATATCGGTCTGATCATTTCTCTGAGCACTTATGCCCGCGTCAATGATTATGGTTTTATTGAGACGCCTTACCGGGAAGTGGTTAACGGAAAGGTGACGAACCATATCCGATACCTCTTTGCCCTTGACGAAGAGGAAGAGATCGATGGACAGAAACCTGCCATTGCTCAAGCCAATGCCCCCTTAGATCGCGAGGGCAGGTTTACCGCTCCGCTCATCTCCGCCCGGAGAGGAGGGGAGTTTGTCATGGTCAAACCGGAAGAGATTCGCTATATGGATGTCTCGCCCAAGCAATTGGTGAGTGTGGCCACCTCTCTTATTCCCTTCCTGGAGAACGATGACGCCAACCGGGCTCTAATGGGGTCGAATATGCAGCGGCAGGCGGTTCCCCTTCTGAAAACGGATGCCCCTTTGATCGGAACCGGAATGGAGGGGATTGTGGCGAGGGACTCCGGCGTAGCCATCGTCGCCAAACGGGATGGGATCGTCGAAGATGTCGATGCCTCACGGATCGTCGTCCGCGCCGATGAAGACGGCCAAAAGGTGAATGACTCAGGGGTGGACATCTATACCCTGATCAAATACAAACGGTCCAACCAGAATACCTGTATCAATCAGAGACCGATTGTCCGTGTGGGCGAGCGGGTCAGAAAAGGGGAGGTGATTGCTGATGGGCCGGCCACGGATATGGGAGAGCTGGCTCTTGGCCAGAATGTTCTCGTCGCCTTTATGCCCTGGGGAGGATACAACTTTGAGGATTCGATCCTCATCAGCGAAAGACTGTTGAAGGAAGATACCTACACTTCCATCCACATCGAGGAGCAGGAGTGTATGGCCCGGGATACCAAGTTAGGAAAGGAAGAGATCACCTGCGACATTCCCAATGTGGGGGAGGAAGCCCTAAAAGATCTGGATGAAAGCGGTATTGTTCGGATCGGCGCAGAGGTCAAACCCGGTGACATTCTCGTAGGGAAGGTGACGCCCAAAGGAGAGACCCAGCTCTCTCCGGAAGAGAAACTCCTGCGGGCCATCTTTGGCGAAAAGGCAGGGGATGTGAGGGATACCTCACTGAAGGTTCCACACGGGATTGAAGGAATTGTGATCGATGCCAAGGTCTTCTCTCGAAAGGGCCAGGAGAAGGACGAGAGGATGAAGGCGATCGAGGAACAGGAGAGGGCTCGATTGCTCAAGAACCAGGCCGACGAGATCCGTATCATCCAGAACAGCACGCGGAGGAAAATCGGGAAGTACCTGATCGATAAGAAGGCGGCCCATCGGATCGCCGATGAGAAGAAGAATCGCGTCTTTCTGGAGGCGAAAGACCGGATCAGAGAGGAACACCTCTTCGCCATTCCTTTTGACCGCTTGAGGGAGATCGATGTGATAGAAGGGAAGAGGGTCATCCCCGAAGTTCACAAATTCCTCGATCACGCCGAACTTCAGATCAATGTCGTTAAAGGGGTCTTTTCGGATAAGTTGGCAAAATTGAAAAAAGGAGATGAACTGGCTCCGGGTGTGATTAAATCGGTCAAGGTCTATATCGCCATGAAACGGAAACTGTCGGTGGGCGATAAGATGTCCGGGCGCCATGGAAACAAAGGAATCATTTCCCGCGTCCTTCCCGGGGAGGATATGCCCTACCTGGAAGACGGGACCCCCGTCGATGTCGTTCTCAATCCGCTGGGTGTCCCCTCGCGAATGAATGTGGGGCAGATTCTGGAGACCCACCTGGGCTGGGCAGCTAAGGGGCTGGGCTGGAGGATCGCTGAATATTTGAAGATGGGTTGCAACCCCAAAATCCTCCGGAGAAGGATCAAAGAGATCTACTCTTCAAAAGAGGTGAACGAATATTTGGAACAGGCAACGGATGAAGAAGTGACTGAACTGGCCAAGACATTGGGCAAGGGGATCTACATCTCCGTTCCCGTTTTTGATGGGGCTTCTGAGGAGGAGATCAAAGAACAACTGACCAGAGCAGAGCTTCCGGTGAGCGGTCAGACCATCCTCTATGATGGAAGGACAGGCGAACCCTTTCACCATAAGGTGACCGTGGGCTATATGTACCTGCTTAAATTGCATCACCTGGTGGACGACAAGATCCACGCCCGATCCATCGGGCCCTATTCTCTGGTGACCCAACAGCCCCTGGGAGGAAAAGCTCAGTTCGGAGGCCAGCGATTAGGAGAGATGGAGGTCTGGGCCCTGGAGGCTTATGGCGCGGCCCATTCTCTCCAGGAATTTCTGACGGTGAAATCGGATGATGTGGCCGGAAGGACCCGCGTCTACGAAGCCATTGTGAAGGGGGAGCATATGCTGGAGTCCGGACTTCCGGAGTCATTCAATGTTCTGGTCAAGGAGTTACAGAGCCTCTGCCTGGATACGGAATTATTAGAGGAAAAGAGGGAAGGACTTTCATGAACGATGGACAATAAACTATGGACTATGAACAATGAACATTAAACCTAAGCCATAAACTGTTTAGCTTTTGATCGTTCATTGTTCATCGTTCATCGTTTGAAAAAGGAGGAAGGCCTTGGAAGATTATTTGTCGTTCTTCGAAAAAGGAAAAAGCCCTATCAATTATAATGCCATCCGGATCTCCATTGCCTCTCCGGAGAAGATCGAATCGTGGTCTCACGGGGAGGTGAAGAAGCCGGAGACGATCAACTACCGAACCTTTAAACCGGAGAAGGACGGGCTCTTCTGTGCCAAAATCTTCGGCCCCACCAAGGATTATGAGTGCAATTGCGGCAAATACAAACGGATGAAACACCGGGGGATCGTCTGCGAAAAGTGCGGGGTGGAGGTCATCCAGTCGAAAGTGCGCAGGGAGAGGATGGGCCATATCCGTTTGGCCACTCCCGTGGCTCATATCTGGTTTCTAAGGTCCATTCCGAGCAAGATCGGGATTCTTGCCGATATGACCCTGAGAGAACTGGAACGAATTCTCTATTTCGAGGCCTATCTCGTGCTTGATGGAAAGGGAACTCCCTTAAAGAAGGGAGAGATTCTCTCCGAGGAGCGATACCGGGAAGCAAAAGAGAAATACGGAGAAGATCTGGCCGTTTCTCAGGGAGCGGAGGCGATCCGGGAGTTACTGAGGAACACCAATGTGAAGGAGCTTTCGAAGAAACTCCGGACCGAGATGAAGGAGACAACCTCGGAGGCAAAGAAAAAGCGTCTGGCAAAAAGGCTCAAGATCATCGAGTCCTTCCTCGAATCGGGAAACAAACCGGAGTGGATGATCCTGGAGGTGGTCCCCGTCATCCCGCCCGATCTTCGTCCTCTTGTCCCTCTCGATGGGGGCCGGTTTGCCACTTCTGACCTCAATGACCTCTATCGAAGGGTGATCAACCGGAACAATCGTCTCAAACGACTCCTCGAATTGAATGCGCCGGAGATCATCATCCGGAATGAGAAGAGGATGCTTCAGGAATCGGTCGATGCCCTTTTCGATAACGGTAAAAGGGGAAAAACCATCTTAGGGGCCAACAAGAAACCTCTCAAATCGCTCAGTGATATGCTCAGAGGGAAACAGGGCCGTTTCCGGCAGAACCTTTTGGGAAAGCGGGTGGACTATTCGGGACGCTCGGTGATTGTCGTCGGTCCTGAATTAAAATTGCATCAGTGTGGTCTTCCCAAGAAGATGGCGCTTGAGCTCTTCAAACCCTTTATCTACCATCGCCTCGAAGCCAAGGGTCTGGCCACAACGATCAAGAGCGCCAAAAAGATGATCGAGAAGGAAAGACCTGAGGTGTGGGATGTTCTGGATGAGGTCATCCGGGAGCATCCTGTGCTCCTCAACCGCGCGCCGACTCTTCACCGTCTTGGGATTCAGGCCTTTGAGCCCATTTTGATCGAAGGCAAAGCCATCCAGCTTCACCCCCTGGTCTGCGCCGCTTTCAATGCCGATTTTGATGGAGACCAGATGGCCGTCCATGTCCCTCTTTCAGTCGAGGCCCAGGCAGAGGCCAGAATCCTGATGATGTCCACGAACAACATCCTCTCGCCGGCCAGCGGGAAGCCGATCATCGTGCCCACGCAAGATATCGTCCTCGGCATCTATTATATGACCCGGGAACGCCCCTATGTCAAAGGAGAGGGAAAGGTCTTTTCAAATCCTGATGAGGTTCGCGTGGCTTATGATGCGAATGAGGTGGATCTCCATGCCCGCATCAAGGTCCGGATCGATGGGGCATTGGTCGAGACGACGGTTGGCCGTATGCTCCTCAGGGAGATCCTTCCCGAAGAGATTCCTTTCTCCCTGGTCAATAAGGTGATGAAGAAGAGCGAGATGGCCAATCTCATTGACTACTGTTACCGGTTCTGCGGAGACAAGAAGACCGTGCTCCTCTCCGATCGGTTGAAGAGCCTGGGATACCGTTATGCCACGACGGCCGGGCTTTCCATCTCCGTGGATGATATGCTCATCCCCTCCAATAAAAAGGACCTTCTGCAAGAAGCCCAGGAAGAGATTGAAAGGGTCCAGGATCAGTATACCGAGGGGCTGATCACCGACGGCGAGCGATATAACAAGGTCATCGACATCTGGGCTGAAGTGACGGAGAATATCGCTGATGTGATGCTGAAAGAACTCGGCAGCGAAACCACTGAGGGGCGAGCCGGGGAAAAGAGAATAATCGATAGTTTTAACCCCATCTATATGATGGCCGACTCCGGAGCGAGGGGGAGCGCCCAGCAGGTGCGGCAGTTAGCCGGGATGCGGGGGCTGATGGCGAAACCTTCTGGCGAGATCATCGAGACCCCCATTACGGCAAACTTCCGTGAGGGCCTGACCGTCCTCCAGTACTTCATCTCCACCCACGGCGCCCGAAAGGGTCTGGCCGATACGGCTCTGAAGACGGCAAATGCAGGATACCTGACCCGGCGACTGGTCGATGTGGCACAGGATGTGGTGATCAGAGAAAACGACTGCGGCACGCTGGATGGTATTGAAGTCGAGTCCCTCATGGAGGGAGGAGAGATCATCGAATCGATGAGGGAACGTATTCTGGGCCGGGTGGCCCTGGAGGACATCCGGGATCCCTTTACGGATGAGGTGATCGTCAGAGGAAACGAAGAGATTGACGAGGCCCTTGCGGAGCGCATTGAGGATACAGGCATCGAAAGAGTGAAAATCCGCTCTGTCCTCACCTGCAAGTCCAGGCGGGGGGTGTGCGCCCTCTGCTACGGAAGGGACCTGGCCAGGGGCAGGCTTGTCAATGTGGGAGAGGCCATCGGCATCATCGCAGCCCAGTCCATCGGAGAGCCAGGAACCCAGTTGACAATGAGGACCTTTCATATCGGTGGTACAGCCAGCCGGAGGGCTGAGCAGACAACACTCGAAAGCCGGATCGATGGAAAAATTAAATTTATCAACCTCAAAACGGTCAAGAACCGTGAGGGGCACCTGATCGTTATGAACCGAAACGGAGAGATTGCGGTTCTGGATGAAAACGGAAGGGAACGTCGTCGCTATTCCGTCATCTATGGAGCGAAACTGAAAGTTAAGGATGGGCAGAAGGTCAAAGAGGGAGAACTGCTGGCAGAGTGGGATCCCTACTCCATCCCAGTCCTCACAGAGGTTTCCGGGAAGGTTAAATTCGGGGATATTGATGAGGGCGTGACGATGCAGGAGCAGGTGGATGAGTTTACCGGTCTTTCGAGAAAGGTGATCATGGAGTCGAAAGACCCGGAACTTAGGCCAAGGATTTCGATCAAGGATGAGAAGGGCAGGACAATGAACCTTCCGGGTTCCAGCTCCCAGGCCCGGTATCTCTTTCCCGTTGGAGCGAATATCTTTGTTTCGGAAGGGGATATGGTGGAGGCAGGCGATGTGATCGTCAAAATCCCAAGGGAGACAACGAAAACAAAGGATATCACCGGAGGACTTCCCAGGGTCGCTGAGCTCTTCGAGGCGCGAAAACCCAAAGAGTTTGCCCTGATCAGCGACATCGATGGGGTCGTTGAATTCGGCAAGGACCTCAAAGGGAAGAGAAAAGTCGTCATCCGGCCGGAGGTGGGCGAAGCCAAAGAATATATCATGCCGAGAGGGAAGCATGTGAGCGTCCATGAAGGGGATATCGTCAGGGCCGGAGAGGCCTTGATGGATGGTCCGGCCAACCCCCATGACATTCTAAGAGTGTTGGGTGATAAAGCCCTGGCCCGATACTTGGTGGACGAGATCCAGGAGGTTTATAAACTCCAGGGCGTGAAAATTAACGACAAACATATTGAGGTCATTGTCCGCCAGATGCTCAAGAGGGTGAGAATCAAAGAGGTGGGGGATACCCATTTCTTGGTGGACGATCAGGTAGAAAAATTTGTCTTTGAGGAAGAGAATGACCGAGTGATTAGAGAGAGCGGAAAACCAGCGGTTGGCGAGCCCCTCTTTCTGGGTATAACCAAGGCCTCCCTCATTACGGACAGCTTTATCTCCGCGGCCTCCTTCCAGGAGACCACCAAGGTCCTGACCCAGGCCGCTGTGGCGGGGAAGGTAGATTATTTGAAAGGGTTAAAGGAGAATGTCATCATGGGTCGTCTGATTCCGGCTGGAACCGGTCTCCCCAAATACAAGGGACGGGATCTCTGGGT
>DYHU01000093.1 GCA_020724025.1 Syntrophorhabdus sp.
TCCTCCCAGTTTAACGCTTCTACCGTTTAAAGGATTCTTACAAATCGCCCTTGCCCGAAAGAGAGCAGGTTAGGATTGGAAAGGTCTGGTTTGGGTAAGTCATTTGTAGAGGATGAGCCCCGTTCAAAATTGTCCTAAGATGGGGGGAAAATCACATTTTTGAACCCATTCTACTCAATTTCAATCAATTCCGGTGAAATGAGAGAAAAATAATAGTTCAACATGTTGGCATTTAGATTGCACATTATTTATTAATAAAAAATAACCATCATTCATAACGTCGAAAAAGCCAAACCACGAGTAATCGTGGGGCGGAAAACCACGGGTCCCGGTGAATTGACCCTTTCAATTTCCGGGATAGCCGAGTTGCCGAAGCGGAGGAAATTTTTCGGAACCCGTGGTTTACATTTGCCATGGGTTTTTTATTACCAAAATTTCCGATCAGAGATTTGAAGAATCTTCCAGAAATCTCTGGTGAAAAGGAGGGATGAGGATGTCTTTAGAGAGATTGTGTAAATTTTATGATCATTCCAAATGTCTCCTCAACAACAATTTTTGCGACCTGGATTGTAGCCGATTATCCGATGAGAAGGAGTCCAGGCTTGGTGAAAAAAGCAATAGCATCAAGGAGTGGCGTAATGAAGAATTGGACAAGGAAATAAGAAAGGCTGGATGGAGATTGAGATAATTAGTCATGTCTGACCCTATTTTTTGACCCTACTTTTCTCTTTTTCGACAACTATAGAACCTCCTCTCGTAATGACTCCTGGACATTTCTGCTTTGCCAACACACCTCTTAAAATAACTTGACAAAATATTTAGAAAGTATTAAATGGTTATATATTAAAATAGGAGTTCAAATATTGAACAACCCGACGAGAACTAAACGAAGTTTAACCCCTTATACTCCTTTGACTGTCAAGAAAGCCTTATCAATTCTGTGCGTTTTGGCTGAAGAGAAAGAGGCTTTGGGATTAGTAGATTTGGCAAACAAACTTGGCTTGAATAGGAGCACAGTTTATCGTCTGGTTTTAGCGTTGACCGAAGGTGGATTTGTAAAACAGGATCCAGCTACCCAGAAATATTCTTTAGGTCTAAAGATTGTAGAATTGGCAGGAGACATACTCAACAAAATGGAAATAAGGGAAGTTGCCCGCCCTTTTCTTAAAGAATTGATGGAATTGAGTGGGGAAACTGTTCATTTGGGAATCCTGGACAAAGGGCAAATTGTCTTTATAGATAAAATAGATGGGCCGGAGGTTGTAAGGTTTTTTACGCATCTGGGCAAAAGGTTTCCTGCGTATGTTACGTCCATTGGGAAAGCCATTTTGGCCTATTTACCAGAGGAGGATCTGGAAAAGGTTCTCAAACTACAGAGTTTTCAGGCTCATACTCCAAATACGATTGTGAATAAACAAGTTTTCAGGGATCACCTCAATCTCATCAGATCTAAGGGATATGCAATTGATCATGAAGAGAATCGCCTAACAGTTTGCTGTATAGGAGCTCCAATTTTTGATGCCGCCAATAAGGTTGTTGCCGCTATCAGTATATCAGGTCCATCCTTCCGGTTAAATCTAAAAAGAATGAAGGAGCTTTCTAAGCCATTGAAATTAACGGCATTGAAGATTTCAAAAAATCTAGGATATCAGGGGGACGAAATTGCTTAAAAAAAGAAAAAAAAGGAGGTAAGGAGTCATGAAAAAATTATCAGTAATCTTATTAATTGCCATCTTCTCTATATTAAGTTCGAATTTCCTTGCCGGTGCGGCTGAAAAGCAAATCGTGAATTTCTGGAGCAGGAAGACGGGTCCAGATCAAGTCGTGATTCAAGAGGCTGTAGAGGAATTTAACAGACAAAATCCGCAAATTGAAGTGAAGTTTCAGGTTATGCCGTGGGGACCGGCCTATTATAGCCGGATCCGTACTGCCATTTTGGCAGGTCAGCCACCCGAAATCTTTGACATTGCCCCATGGCTCAGCACTTATTTCCTGCCCTATGTACAATCTTTTTCTGAAGCAGACCTCGCCACCCTGGGAATTCGCAAGGGTGAATATGCCTCTGAGGCGATCGAGGGAATCCGTTACGGAGACCGCTATATTGGGGTTCCAATGAGCATTTTAACCTTGGCTCTCTATTACAATAAAGACCTCTTCCAGAAGGCAGGTTTGGATCCCGAACGACCTCCGCAGGACTCAAAAGACTTTATAGAATACGCAAAAAAACTTACGAGGGACACCGACGGTGATGGAAAGATTGACCAGTGGGGATGGATGGTAGGGAATTCTCTTAACCCCAACGCCTGGATCTGGGAAAGCATTCTGGTTTCAAACGGAGGATCGCTCCTCAACAAAGATCTTTCCAAAGTATCCTTTGAAGGAAAAACGGGTCTCGACTCCCTTCAGTTTCTGCTCGACCTGGCTTTTGTTCATAAAGTGGCTCCACCAGAGCTTGGCGACCCTGCCAAATCTTTTGTTGCGGGAAAGCTCGGTATGACGATCGGTGGGATCTGGATGATTCCGGCCTATAAAGGAAAGGTTCGTTTCGGCGCCGTCCCTTTACCTCAACTCGGATCGAAACGTCCTGCTCAATGGGGGAGCCTTGATGTATACGTATTTCCAAAGCACGTACCGCATGCCTTAACTTTTGCGAAGTGGATGGCTGGTCCCGAGGGGCAGAAATATTATGCTAAAACCCATCTCCCCGCTCGCCTGGAGGTGTTGCGCTCCCCTGCAGTTACAGACGACCCATACTTCTCAGCCCTTTCCAAAGGTA
This sequence comes from Syntrophorhabdus sp., assembly GCA_020724025.1. Next base: position 2,777 of record DYHU01000093.1, read on the forward strand.
TTCCACAGACCTTCATCCCTTCTCCTCACAAGGACTTGATGGAGGTTTATGACCGCGTGTGGAAAGGGATCCAGAGTGCCTATACCCGTTCCATTACTCCTCAGCAGGCCCTTGAACAGGCTGCCAGAGAATCGAACGAAATTCTTGGGAGAAAATAAGCGAAAGGATTTCTATAAAAAACCTCGTTGGGAGTGCCTTTTTGCATCAGTTGATTAATGAGAGTCCCCCAGAAAAAGGTTTTGGTTCTCAAAGGACATTGAGGCGGTTAAAGGAACGGGTTGCGATTCCCTATCTCTTTCTCGCTCCTTTTCTCGTCTTCTACTTCATTTTTCTGATTTTCCCCATTATCCAGGGATTTTATGTGAGCCTCACGGATTGGGATATGATGAGCCCGGAAAAGCCTTTCGTGGGGTTTGACAACTTCAAATTTCTCCTCTATCGAGACAGCGTCTTTTGGCCCAGCGTCAAGGCGACACTCGAGTACATCCTCCTGAATGTTCCAATAAAAATAGCCCTCGGTTTACTTCTTGCCCTGACATTAAATCAAAGGCTAAGAAGCACCGTGATCCATCGAACAGCCATCTTCATCCCCTTTGTAATTAACGCTGCGGCTATTGGCCTTCTCTGGAACTGGATCTTGGATCCACAGGTAGGGCTTTTGAATTATTATCTCGTAAAAATCGGACTTCCCCCACAGAAATTATTGGCAGATCCAAAATGGACAATGCTGGCTGTTGTAGGCGTTACGGTTTGGTGGAGCATTGCCTTCAATACTATTGTTTTTTTGGCCGGATTGCAGGACATCCCGGAAACATTCTATGAGGCTGCCAAGATCGATGGGGCCAATTCCTGGAAGTGTTTCTGGCATATTACCCTTCCCTGTTTAATGCCAGCAACTATGTTTGTGACAATTATGCAGGTCATTGGATCTTTTCAGGCTTTTGGAAATATTTACCTCCTAACCGGAGGTGGTCCGGTAAACGCGACGAGAGTCTTAATGATTCATCTTTACGAAACCGGGTTTAGCTATTTCAGAATGGGACCGGCAGCGGCAATTGCGGTCATCTTATTTGTAATCGTTATGGTGTTTACAATCATTCAGTTGAGATTGTTTAAAATAAGGGTGGAGTATTAATGATTTTTCTAAAGAGAGCTACAGCCAGAAAGCTTAGAAAATTTGGGCTTTTCTCACTGCTTACGATCATAAGCCTTGCCTTTTTCCTGCCAATTCTATGGATGATTTCCTCGTCCCTGACTTCCAATCAAAGAGTATTCCAGTATCCTCCTCAGTGGATACCCGATTCTTCAACATTGGATAACTATGTCGATGTTTTCACTACAGGGCGAACGGTTCGAATCGGCAGGGCTCTCCTGAATAGTGCCTTCGTTGCTATCGTAACAGTAATCATCACCCTCATCATCTCATCCCTCGCTGCATATCCTTTGGCAAGGATGGAATTTCGTGGAAAGAATAGCCTTTTCATCCTTGTTTTGGCTGGCTTGATGATCCCGGGAGAAGTGACCTTTGTCTCGCTCTTCCTGATTTTTCACAAACTTGGATGGATTAATAGCTATCAAGCCTTGATTCTTCCCTCCTTGGCAGCCCCTTTTGGTGTATTCCTTTTGAGGCAATTCTTCCTCTCCATTCCGAAAAGTCTTGAAGATGCTGCAAGAATTGACGGCTGTGGGCGATTCAAAACTCTTTTTACTATTATTCTGCCTCTTTCCAAACCGGCTTTAGCGACATTGACTATCTTCATCTTTCTCCATAGCTGGAATAATTTTCTTTGGCCCCTTATTATTGTAACCGAACCTAAGAAAATGACGGTTCCGGTCGTCCTTGCATTCTATTCAGCGACCTTCCAGTCTACGCTGGAATGGGGGACATTGATGGCTGCTGCTTTTCTATCCAGCTTCCTCCCGGTCGCCCTCTTTCTAATTCTTCAGAAACAGTTCGTTCGAGGAATCACTCTCAGCGGATTGAAAGGATAATCGGAAGTGGCTGAAGGAGATTGCACGATTCAAATCGACTACGGAAAAAAGACAGGAGATGTAGATCCTTTTCTTTATGGTGGAGGTTTTGAACCCATGGGCGGAGCCGTTCAATTGGGCCTCGATGCCCAGATGCTCGAGGGAGAGAGCTTTGAAGAAGAAGATGTCAATCAGGATGGCATCTCAGACAAATGGTTGCCCGTATCTAATGGGAATAACATCGCAAGATACAGCAGGGACGGCCGCTATGTGTTTAACGGCTTCTACTCTCAGAAGATCGAGATTCTCTACTACAAAAATGGAGAAAGGGGAATAAAACAAGGAGGCCTTTCCATAATAAAAAGGATGAAGTATTTTGCCTCCGTGTACCTCCGACAAAAGGGGATGAAAAAAGGAAGTTCTGTGACGGTCTATCTCCGGCGGGGAAAAAGGATCTATGCTCGGCAAACCATAATGGAGATTCCTTCCGAATGGAAAGGGTTTGTTCTTCCCTTAATAGCAGATGATTCGGATTCTCGGGCAGAATTCTGGATCACATTAAAGGGAAAAGGAACGCTATGGATAGATCAGGTCTCCCTGATACCAGAAAAAACTTACCGAGGCCACGGTACTCGAAAAGATATTATGGAGGCAATTGCTTCGATTCAACCGGTCTTTATCAGGTGGCCGGGGGGGTGGTTTTCGGAAACTTATCGCTGGAAAACGGGTATTGGCCCGGTCGATTTTCGATGCCCGACAAGGAAGTATTATTCCAGTGCAAGGGCAAAAAATGATCCTTCTTGGGAATCAAACCGTTTTGGCACGGATGAATTCGTTCAGTTTTGTCGGGATATTGGGGCGATTCCTCTCCTGACGATTAATATCGGATATGAGGGAGGAAGGCCATTGGAAAAATATTTAAGGGAAGCGGCGGATTGGGTTGAATATTGCAACGGCGGAGTGGAAACGAAATTCGGTGCATTAAGAGCAGCCAATAGACATCGGGAACCTTACGGAGTAGCGTACTGGGAGATCGGGAATGAACCATGGGAGATGGGGGCTGAAAATTATGGTCATCTTTTCATCCAATTTGCGCAGGCTCTAAAGGGAAAAGATCAAAACATCAAATTAATTGCTGCTGGGGGCAATGGCTACGATCGCGAGTGGAACAGGAAAGTAATTCAGATCGCTGGCGAGCATATGGACTATTTGGATCTTCATTATTATTGCGGGAATACCAATTACCGGGAGGCAATGTCCGAGCCTCTGAAATATGAAGAATTCTTAAACGAATTAAAAACTTACATGGTTTCCCATAAGCAAAATGTCAAATTGGCCATTTTGGAATGGAATTCAAATATAAACCTGAAGGATGCAGGTCGATTAAAGGAGGGCCTCTACGCAGCGAGTTTTTTTAACGTTTTAGAAAGGCAGAATGACTTGGTAGCCTTATCTTCTCCATGGCCTTTGCTCAGGAGAGTACAGCCTTTTTATAATTATATATCGGATCACGGGCTTATCCGGTTTGACAACCATCGGGTTTATCTTTCTCCGACTGCCTTAGTTTTCCAATTATATCGCCGGCATTACGCACCGGAAAAGTTAAACTGCAAGTTAAGAAATTGCCCTTCTTTCGTCACGGAAAAGGGATTTGAAATTCCGAGCCTGGATGTGGTGGCTACCAGGAACAGGGAAGAAGGGTATCTCATTTTAAAAGTGGTGAATAAAGACCCCAGAAAAGCTATTCGATCAAAGATCTTTATTGAAGGACTTGGAACATTAAAGCTAAATGGTTTTGCTTCGAATCTAAACGGTGCTACCGTGAATACACGGAATAGTATAAATCATCCGGATATAGTGAAGATTGAGTCAGAAGAAATTGAAATCGAGGGAGGAAACATTTTACATTACTTCCCCGCCCATTCAGTTACAGTTATTAAACTGATGACTGCGTCTCGGCTTCAAAAATCAGCCAAGAAAGGAGCAAAAAAGAATGCCCTATGGGTTTAATGGCCGGATCTTAAGAATTAATCTCTCGAAAATGGAAATAAAGTCCGAAGAACCAGATGGACTCATTTATCGGAAATATTTGGGGGGTGGTGGACTTGCTTCTTACTTTTTATTGAAAGAGATGGAGAAAGGGATTGATCCACTTTCTCCTGAAAACATATTGGTCTTTTCGACTTCTGTCATCTGTGGCACACCTTGTGGCGGTGCAAGCAGGTTTACCGTGGCGGCCAAGTCTCCCCTTACGGGAGGATTTGGTGAAGCTGAAGCTGGAGGCTGGTGGGGTCCGGAATTAAAGTTTGCGGGCTATGATGCTATTGTCATCAAAGGGGCGGCCAAACATCCCGTTTACCTCTGGATTCATGATGAGAAGGCTGAAATCAGGGATGCAAGGTCCCTGTGGGGAATGGTTTCAGGTGAGACTCAACACGCCATTCGGAAGGAACTGGGTGATGAGCGGTTGAGAATCGCGTTGATCGGACCAGGGGGTGAACATTTGGTCAAGTATGCCTGCGTGATTAATGAGCTGAGGCACGTAAATGGGCGCACAGGCATGGGTGCGGTAATGGGTTCCAAGAACCTCAAGGCTATTGCCGTACGGGGTACCAAGAAATTAGAGGTTTACGATCAAGCAATGGTAAAAGGGATTGCCCGATGGGTGGCCGAAAATTGTGAAAGACAACCTGGTAGCCTTCATGATCTGGGAACAGCTCGGAATATCCTTCCCCTTAATCAAAGGGGAATTCTTCCTACGAGAAATTTCTTAAAAGGAAAATTCGAAAAAGCTGAGGAGATCAGCGGAGAAATGATGAAGGAGACCATACTAACCGGTCGTGGAACCTGCTATGCCTGCCCAATCCGCTGCAAGAGAGAGGTGAAAACGGAGGGAGAATATCGTGTGGCTTTTGAATACGGAGGACCTGAATATGAAACCATTGCTTCCTTTGGCTCTCTCTGTGAGGTTGGCGATCTGAATGACATTTGTATAGCTCATGAGCTGTGCCAGAAATATACCCTCGACACAATCTCAACGGGCGTGACGATTGCCTTTGCTATGGAGTGCTATGAAAATGGATTGATCGACAGGAAAGATACCGATGGTATTGATATCCATTTTGGAAATGGAAAGGCAATGCTTGCAATAATAGAAAAAATTGCATACCGGGAGGGCTTTGGCGATGTTCTAGCAGAAGGGGTTATGAGAGCCGCTTTGAAGATCGGTAAGGGCTCAGAAAAATATGCTCAGCATGTTAAAGGCCAAGAGATTCCCCTTCACGAACCCCGGGGGAAAACCGGTCTTGGATTGGCTTATGCTCTTTCCCCGACTGGGGCTGACCATAATGAAGCTCCTCACGATCCTATTTTTGAAATGCCCGGGAGATGGCTCAGCTCAATTGCTCCCCTCGGGATTTTAGAACCCACTGAGAGTCTTGACCTTGGACCAAGAAAAGTGCGACTTTTCGTGTATCTCCAGCAATTGTTTAATTTGTACAATTCCGTAGGACTATGCAATTTAGTGGGCATTCCATTTGGGCCTCTTTCTCTTGCCAAATTGGTTGATTACGTTAGGGCGGTTACAGGATGGGATACAAGTCTTTGGGAGTTATTAAAAGTGGGAGAACGAGCAGGCACTATGGCCAGAGCTTTTAATATCAGGGAAGGGTTTCACCCTGCTGACGATAATCTTCCTGAACGCTTTTTTTCACCCCTCAAAAATGGTTCGATGGAAGGATCCCGAATTGACCCGGAGAAATTTAAGAAAGCTATACAGGACTATTATCAAATGGTGGGATGGGACCCCTTTACCGGAATTCCAATACAGTCGAAAATTGAAGAACTTAATATCGGTTGGATCAAAGATGTTATTTGATCCAATTCGGAAAAGGCGCTTTAATATGAGAAATAACACTCAATAAAAGGAGACACATGGATGCCAAAACCACGACGAAAAGCAAAAACAAAAGAGTTTGATTTCCTTCTGGAAGAAGCAGAAAAAGTTGGTTCTCTGGAAGCAAGGATTATCACCCCGGACAAGGTGGTGGTGGAAGAACGCGTAGTGCTGAAATGCCAATCGGGGTGCCATATGTACGGGCATAAATTTGTCTGTCCTCCCATTACGCCAACTCCGGATGAATTCAGAAAAATATTGGAAGAATATGGTCACATCCTTGTGGTAAAATTTCCTGCCGAAGCTGAAGCCGAAGAGGATGTGGGAAGAAGCCTCTTAAAGAATCTATGCTCACCCGACGTAGCCCCGGACCTCATAGATCGAACGAAGAAGTTCTGGGATATCTGGAATAGAGACAAGAGGAACATTCTTCTTGCGATGTTAGATCTGGAGAAAGCCGCCTTTAACAGAGGATATACGCTCGCCATTGCATTGACTGCGGGATCATGCACCCTTTGCGAAAAATGTAACATTAATGGAACCTGTACCCACCCAACCATGGCCCGGTTTTCTGAACATGCACTTGGTGTGAATGTGAGAAAAACCCTGAGAAACATCGGGATGTCAGTTAAATTTCCATTCGAGAAAAATCCGGAAGGTATCGGAATGCTGCTGATTGAATAAGGAAGAGATAGCAACCAGTGGACAGAAGGATGGGAAAAGATACGAAAGGAGATACATGATGTTCAATAGAATTCTAGTTCCCTGGGCAATGCCACAGGCTGGAAAAGAAGTTTTGCAGAAGTCTAAAGCAGAAATTATCTACTTTCATGGCCCTCGTGGGGAGATTCCGGAATTCAAAGAATTAATCAAAGAAGCATGCCATGCGAATGTTCTGATTCCGAGAGGTACCCAGTCCATTTCGAAACAGGTGATGATGGCGAACGCCGATCTCCGGGGGATTGCCAATTATGGAGTAGGATACGATAATATTGACGTCATCACTGCAACCCGACTCGGCATCCCTGTAACTAACACGCCTGGAGCCCTGACAGAAACTACGGCAGATCTTGCTTGGGCCTTGTTAATGGCCACGGCAAGGCGGATTCCTCAAGCTCATAATTGTGTTATTACCCGGCAATGGAATGGACCAGGCGGTAAGGTCTTTATGGGCCTGGATATAGGACCAGGGGGATCAAACAGACCCAAAACTCTTGGCATTATTGGTTTTGGGAGAATCGGTCGAACTGTAATGAAAAGAAGCCGAGGCTTCAGGATGAAGGTCCTTGCCTACGATCCGTTCTTGAGAAAGACCATTGAGAAAACCAGAGGAGTTGAGTATAGGCGACTTAGAGAGCTTCTTAGAGAAAGTGATTTTGTTTCCCTCCATTGCCCCTTGACCAAGGAGACGTTTCATCTCATCGGAGAAAGAGAACTCGATCTGATGAAGCCCACTTCTATTTTAATTAATACTTCCCGGGGACCTGTGGTGGACGAAAAGGCTCTAGTGTTAGCCCTGAAGAAAGGCAGAATTGCCGGAGCAGGTTTAGATGTTTACAAGAATGAGCCTGCAGTCAGCCCCGGGCTTTTAGAATTGGAAAATGTGGTTCTGCTGCCTCACATCGGGAGTGCAACAAAGGATACCCGTGAGCTGATGGCCGTCGTGGCTGCAAGGAATGCCTTGGCCATGCTGAAAGGAGTAAAACCTCCGAATATTGTCAATCCTCAAGTCTTTAAATCTCCAAAATATTTACGAAAGCTGATGAAAAGAGGTGCTCAAAGCCTGATAAATTAATTTCCTGGTGAACCCGGTTATATTTTTTGGTCATTGGGGACAATTATAAGTGGATGAAAGTAGAGAAAGGAGAAAGAAATGGGATGGGCAGGATTGAGAAAAAGAATTCTGGTGGGAGAATGCGTGTATGGAACTATGATCCGACAGGCACGTGATCCAGGATCCTTGAGCATTTTTGCTGCCGTAGGTTACGATTTCGTTTTTATCGATATGGAGCACGGAAATTATTCCTTAGAAACTGTGTCAAATCTAATCCGCGGTGCCAAAGCAGCAGGCATTGCAACAATCGTCAGGATCCCTCATTTAGAGAGTCACTTCGTTTCAAGAGTACTTGATGCTGGAGGAGAAGGGATTATGGTTCCTATGACCTCCACAAAGGAACAGGCGGAGGCGATTGTTCGATATAGCAGATATGCTCCTCTTGGAAAAAGGGGATTTGCACAAACAGGACAAGCTGATTATAGACCCATGGAGTCTATCGAATTAATGAAGGAGATCAATGAACATACTCTGGTAATTGCCCAGATTGAAACCGAGGAAGCTGTCGAGAATATTGATTCTATCCTTAACGTCCAAGGAATAGATGTTGCCGTAATTGGGCCGAATGACCTCTCGATTTCTTTAGGGACAGCGGACCAAATGGATTCAGAGATATTAACGAGAGCCATTGAGAAAGTTATTGAAATAGCAAAAAGGAGAGGCAAGGTTTCAGGCATTCATATGGGAAGCATTGAAGCTTTAAGAAAGTGGCGAGAAAAAGGAATGCGGGTTCTTGCTTTTTCCTCTGATACCGGTTTTATGTACAGCGCCTCCAAAACGAGTCTCGAGGAACTAAAACGATCGTGAGAGGAATGAATAGGAGAAACCTGCTGTGGCAAGAGTGATATTGGAGAATGTCTCAAAAAAATTTGGAGCCGTTCAGGCGGTGAGGGATTTTAATCTCACGGTGGAGGACAAGGAATTTGCCATCCTCGCGGGCCCTTCAGGATGTAGCAAATCGACTGCCCTCCGGATGATAGCGGGTCTGGAAGAGCCCAATACCGGAACGGTCTCCATCGGGAATCGAGTGGTCAATGACCTTCCTCCCAAGGACCGGGACATCGCCATGGTCTTCCAAGAATATGCCCTCTACCCCCACATGTCGGTCTGCAAGAATATGGCCTTTGGCCTCAAGCTGAGAAAGTTTCCGAAGAGTGAGATCAATAAGCGGGTGAGAGAGGCGGCAGAGATTCTAAGCATCCAGGACTTTCTCGACCGGAAGCCGAAACAGCTTTCTGGAGGGCAACGTCAGCGGGTGGCTGTGGGAAGAGCCATCGTTCGAAAACCGGCTGTCTTTCTCTTTGATGAACCCCTCTCAAACTTGGATGCCAAGCTTCGGGTTCAGATGCGGGCAGAGCTTTCAAAACTGCATGACCGCCTTCAGACGACAATAATCTATGTCACTCACGATCAGGTCGAGGCAATGACGATGGGGACGAAGATTGTCGTGATGAAGGACGGATGGATTCAACAGATCGGTCCTCCACTGGAGGTTTACAATTATCCGGTCAACCTCTTTGTGGCCGGTTTTATCGGCAGCCCGGTGATGAATTTTATTCCCTGCCGAATCATTTCAAAGGATGGCCGTCTCCTCATCGATGCGGAGAGTTTTCAACTCCTCATTCCGGAAAAACGGACTCCATATTATCAATCTTTGATCGAATCGGAAGCCATCTTCGGAATTCGGCCCAACGATATCTATGACCGGGCTTTCGCACCTGAGCCTTTCAAGGGGAATTCGATCCATTCGGTGATCGATGTGATTGAGCCGCTGGGTTCGGAAATCCACCTTAATGTGACCGTGGGGAAGCATAATCTTATAGCTGTGGTCGATGTTCAGACCTTATACCGGGTGCATCAGGAGATCGAGCTTGCCTTTGATCTCGACAGGATGCATCTCTTTGAGAAAGATCCTCCCAATCTCAGGATCAAAACCGACCCTTAAAAGTCTTTAGTTCGTAAACCCTCTCAAAGGTGATAATTTAAGAAAATACCTGGGAGGGTTGCATTGATTTCTATTTATAATCTTCGACACTTGGTTGGGTATTGATTTTGCGTATTAAAGAAGTCCGCATTTTTCATAAGAGATTCGCCCTTCCTCCCAGTTTAACGCTTCCACTGCCCGAAAAGGATAAAAACCTGGAAACCATCCATCGCACCCCCTAAATTTGATTGACTAACGGGATGCAATCAGTTAAACTTTAATCA
>DYHU01000467.1 GCA_020724025.1 Syntrophorhabdus sp.
TCCTTTGGAGAAGCATCTCAGAAGACAAAAGAGTTCAAACTTATTGCCCAAGAGACAAAATGGGAATTGCTCCCTGGGGTTGAGGTCAATGCCTGGACTTATAATGGGCGGGTTCCGGGGCCTGAAATTCGAGTTAAAGAAGGAGACCGAGTTAAAATCGTGTTTCAAAATCGGCTCACTGTTCCCACTACGATCCACTGGCACGGTTTAATCGTTCCAGCCAAGATGGATGGTGTTCCGGGTGTTTCAATGCCGGAAGTCAAGCCAGTTGAAAGATATATTACCCGTTAATGCAGGGGAAAGATTCGATGTGGTATTCAAAGTGGACAATCCAGGCACATGGGCTTTCCACTGTCATGACCTCCATCATGTAACCAATGATGGGGTTTACCCTGGAGGGCTACTAACTTTGGTTCAATATGAATAGGAAGGAGGTAAGACAATGGCAAAAGATCCAGTATGTGAAATGGAGGTCAACGAAAGAGAGGCTGCTGCCACTTATGAATACAAGGGCAAGACCTACTATTTCTGCGCAGTGGGGTGCAAGGAAAAATTTGCCCAGAATCCGGAGAAGTTCTTGAAAAAAGGCAAAGAATGATAGGATCACTTAAAGGAACATGAAATGTTGAATGAAGAGAAAGAATATTACTCACTCATAAAGAAGGTGTTTGATATACTGGCTCCTTTTTATGATATTGTGACGATGCCCTTTTCAAAGGTAAGGGATCGAGTAGTGAATCTTACTGATGCAAGAAATGGTTCAAAAATACTGGATGTTGCTACCGGAACTGGGAAGCAGGCATTTGCCTTTGCGAAAAGGGGTTATGAGGTTATTGGCATTGACTTATCTGAAGCCATGCTTAAAGTCGCCAATAAGAAAAATAAATATGGAAATGTGAAATTTGAAGTCGCTGACGCTACAAATCTACGATTTGAGGATAATAGCTTTGATATTTCTTGTATTTCCTTTGCCTTACATGATATGCCTTTGACGATAAGAGAAAGAGCATTGAAAGAAATGGTCAGGGTTACTAAAACAAAAGGAATCATAACGATTGTTGATTATGCCTTGCCTAAAAACAAGATTGGCAGATTTTTGATTTATCACTTTATTAACCTTTATGAAGGCAAATACTATTCAAAATTTATTGAATCTGACCTTCAAACATTGCTCAGAAAAACAGGCATCGAGATAAAAAAGGAACTCCCAGTATTGCTTGGAGCCGGAAGAATCTTGAAAGGAGTGAAGTACCCCGCAGCAGAGCTGCGGGGCATCTAATTCTCTAAAAATCTCCTCCCTCTTGATGGGGGAGGATTAAGGTGGCCGCCGGCTCAGAGAGCCTCTGGCTCGGAGAGGGGTGGACAAAAGGAATTTGATCCCCCTCACCCTAACCCTCTCCCCCCAGGGGAGAGGGTAGTCCATTCATCCCCCCAGCAAAGCTGGGGGGTATTCTGGGACATTTTTATAAAGATGGAGAAAGATGCCCGACAATCTAATGCCTGATGTTCATCCATATGTAGACTGAAAGGAGGTGATAAGAATGAAAAAGTGGATCGGTATTTTAGTGGCCCTCTCCCTGGTTTTGGCCTTTTCCCTTCCTGTCTATGCCCAGAAGGCTAAGATGATGCCCATGGGCAAGGAGGAGGCGGATAAGATGATGGAGGAGTGCATGAAGATGATGGACACCTCCATGGCAAAGATGAAGGAGATGCATGAGAAGATGCATAAGGGAGAGATGCAGGTCGATCCTGCGAAGATGAAGAAAATGATGAAAGAAGTCACAGCGGTGTCTAAAAGTGTGGATGAGATCCAAATGAAAGGGTATTAGAACTGTGGGGAGGGACAGGAATCTGTCCCTCCCCTTCACATTAAGGAGGTAGATGAATGGCAGGAAAAACTAAAGCAAAGGGCAGAACCGCCCCCACAAGGAAGGTTCAATTCGAATATCTGGCGCCGGCGGCACTGGAGGTCTATTTAGTAGGGGATTTTAACAATTGGGATGCCGGTGCGAACATGATGAAAAAGGACAAGAAGGGGACATGGAAGACAACCCTCTCCCTGAAGCCAGGGACATACGAATATCGCTTTCTTGCCGATGGTAACTGGGAGAACGATCCCTCTTGTTCTTGCTGTGTCCCGAACGAATTCGGAAGCCAGAATTGTGTTAA
>DYHU01000468.1 GCA_020724025.1 Syntrophorhabdus sp.
CTCCCCTTATGGATGTTTCTCTTCTAAAAAGAAAAAAGTGGCTCATCCTTTTCTTACTGTCGGGTATTGTTTTCCTTCTCGCCTACCGGTTCAATTCCCAGATATGGGTTCAGTTCGTTCGGTTTTACGATATCGCTCATGATCCACATCAATTAAAAAAACTTATTTTCTCCTTCGGGCCCTATGCTCCCCTGGCTTATATTGTCCTGCAAATTGCTCAGGTCATCATCGCCCCAATTCCGGGAGGGGCCATTGAATTTTTAGGGGGTTATCTATTCGGGGTAAAAATGGGATTTTTCTATTCAATGGTTGGCGCTCTATTGGGCTCATGGTTCGCGTTCAGCCTGGCAGGGGTTTTCGAGAAATTGGCTGTTGAAAAGTTTGTTTCACCTCAGACAATGAAGAAATTCGATTATCTGATCGGGCATGAGGGGGTGATCCTCAGCTTTCTCCTCTTTCTCATCCCGGGGTTTCCGAAGGATGCGCTCTGCTACATCCTGGGACTGACCCCCATGCATCTGGGTATTTTCCTGTTTATCTCTACCGTTGGAAGGATACCCGGGACGTTGATGGCATGCCTTCAGGGCGGAAAGGCTTTCGAACACCAATATCTGACCTTTTTAATTCTTCTGGGAGTTTCTGCGCTGATCCTATTAATTTTTTATATCTACCACCACGAGATTCACGAGTTACTCAAAAAGATGAAGAGAACCAGGTCATAACTCGACCCCCTCACTTTCGGGGGTGAAGCGGACCGATGGCAAAAGATGCTAAGGGAGGAAAATTTACTTCGGATCTTGTTCTGGATATCTATTCCAGCCTGTTGTTAGAGGTCTGGGAGGTGGTTTCCGCTCTGGTCGGCGAGGCCATCTTAGAACTTCTTTTCAACCTATCGATCAAGAAGATCGGGGAAAAGTACTCCTTTTTGAATTCCCTGAAGGTGTCGGAAGAAGGGATCTCCCTGGAAAGGGTGAGGGAGGATTACCGGAGCATTCCACCGGTCGAGATCCACCGCGGTTTTCAAAGCCTGATCAATCACCTTCTCAATCTTTTTTCGGCTCTCACCGAAGGGGTGATCAGCCGGGAAGTCTTTCCGAAGGTCTTCCCCAGGGTGAGAGATGCGGAGCGTCTCGTCTCTCAGAAATAGGAGAAACGGTGAGACTCATTGTTAAGAATCTGAATATCCTCCGGTCGATCATCAATACGATCAATACGAGCTTCGAGATCAAGGAGATCGTTGAAGCGGCGGGAAATAATCTGCCCAACCTCTTTGAATTTTCCGCTTTCGGGGTCCTCTGGAAGGAGGAATCGACCCTCTACCTTTACCAGGAGGAGTCCTGCCCTCCCTCTTTCACGCAGGAGGCGGCCAAGAATATGGTGAGGGTCTTCTCGATCTTGGGAGAAGAGCCAAATGATCTCAACCGTGTGACCCTGCAGGTTGAGAAGAGGAAGTTACGGCCCTCTCATATGATGATGGATCCAAAGGCCACACTGAAATCCTATCTCACCCTTCCCCTTGCCGTGGAGGAGGAAATCATCGGCTGTGTCTCACTCAATAGCGATCAGCCCAATGCCTTCGATGCGCAAGACCTCCAGTTTTTTTCAGTCATCGGATACCAGATGGCGGCCACTTTAAAACATTTTCAGAGGTTCAGTTCCGTCAAGACGATGGCCATCTATGACACGCTCACCACCCTTTATAACCGGAGATATTTTGAGGAAAGGCTGATCGCCGAGGCGCAGAAGTCTTTCTACGGCGGATCTTCCCTCTCCCTGGTGATGGTGGACATCGACCATTTCAAAAAGGTGAACGACACCTTCGGGCATACCGAGGGGGATAAGGTTCTTCGGGAGATCGCCTCCCTGTTAAAAGCCTCGGTCCGGAAGAAGGACACGGTTGCCCGTTACGGAGGAGAGGAGTTCATCCTCATCTTACCGGATGCCGGATTGGAGGAAGCCACCATGATCGCAGAGCGTATCCGGAGACTGGTGGAGAACACTCTCTTCGAGGTGGGACAGGCCCGTATCAACCTGACCGTGAGTTTGGGAATCTCCAACTTTCCAGGTCATCACCCAAAGTCAAAAGAGGATCTGGTAAAGATGGCGGACCAGGCCCTTTACGATGCGAAGAGAGGGGGCCGCAATCGTGTGTGCATCTTTAA
>DYHU01000469.1 GCA_020724025.1 Syntrophorhabdus sp.
CTATTTTACCATTTTTTTGTCAAATGGTGAAATTGTAAATTCATGACCAGGTAGAAGAGGGGGTGGATCCAGGGCCTCTTGAGTATTCTCTTGTAGATCGAGGAGAGAGAGAAAACCTCTTTCCAGATCCTCCTCATCCCCTTCTCCAAATCCTCCACAGACATCAGGATGGGTTGATAGACGGCGCTGAGGGAGTCGTATTTCTCCCAATCCCTGTAAAAAATCCTTCCCTCTCTTTCCAATCTTAAAAATGATTCCGTTCCGGGATAAGGCGCCATGATAAAGGTGAGCGCCCAGTCGAGTTTGGAGTCGATGCAGAAGTCGATGATTCTCTGAAAGACTCCGGGATCATCATCATCGAGGCCCACCATGAAGGTCCCCATGATACCGATTCCGTGATCGTGTATCTTTTTGACCGCTTCACCATAATGAGAGGGTTGATTGAAACCCTTCCCCATGGTCTTGAGATTTTTTATTGAGAAGGATTCAAAACCGATGTTGATGGCAATACATCCGCTTTGTGAAAATCCTTCGAGGAGTTTCTGATCGAAGGCGATAGAGACCGGGGCGTGGCCATACCAGAGGAGGTCGTACTCCTTAAGAAGGGAGATAAGGCCGTGGGCAAATCTTTTATCCCCTGCCATATTGGAGTCGATGATGTAGAGGAGCTTCCTTTTGAGAAAGTAGGGCAGGTCTCTGCTGAAGAGAGAGAGAACCTTTTTGGGAAAAAGGTTCATCACTGGGCCTTTATTGAAGAGGGTTGACAGTTCCCGGTCGATCTCGCCGAGGGATCGATTCCGGTATCGAAAACCGAAAAATTTTGAGACCCCGCAGAAGTCGCAGTGATGGGGGCATCCCCTGGTCGTCTCCAGAAGTTTGAGAGGGAAATAGAATTTATCGTTGAGCAGCTCTCTTCTCGGAAAGGGCAGGTCAGAGGGGTTGACGAATCCATTGCCCTGATAGATCTGTTTCATCTGCCCTCTTCTAAAATCGTCAATCAGTTGAGGCCAGACCTCTTCCCCCTCGCCGATCACCACGGCATCGACATGCCGGAGGGCTTCCTCAGGAAGCATGCTGGCATGAACTCCTCCCATGACGACAGGAATCCCTCTCTTTCTGAATTCCCCTGCGATCTGGTAGGCCCGGGGCGCCACAGGGGTCTGGGCCGTAAGACCCACTAAATCGGCCTTCTCCTCAAAATTGATCTTTTCAAAGGCTTCATCGACAATCTTCACTTCCACATCAGAAGGGGTGACCGCCGCTACATAGGGAAGGTTCAGAAAACCAAGCCTGAAGAGGAAGGCTTCCTCTTTCTTTCTCTCCCGCTCCGGCGAGATTAGAAGAATCTTCATGGTCTTTATTTAACCCATTGTGAGTCTTTATGACAACCCTTTATTTCGAGATGTTTTTTAAAAAACCTCTTGATTCTTTATGGTTTTTAGTCAAGAATCTGAGGCCAGTGGATTGAAAGGGGGATGAAGAGATGATGCTCAAAGGTAAGGTTGCACTGGTCACGGGAGGTTCGAGAGGTCTGGGGAGGGCGGATGCTCTTGCCCTGGGTGAGGCAGGTGCGGATGTGGTCGTTGCCGATATTTTGATGGAAGGAGCAGCGAAGACCGCCAAAGAGATTGAGGCAATGGGAAGAAAATCTTTTGCGGTCAAGATGGATGTAACCAACATGGAAGAGGTGAAGGAGGGGGTTACCAGAATCAAGAATGAATTGGGTTCCATTGATATTCTTGTTAACAGCGCCGCCACTCTGGATCACCTCGGCCAACTCTTAGAACAGAAGGAAAAACTCTGGGAAAGGGACCTTCGGGTCAACCTCACGGGCACCTTTAACTGCTCCCGGGCGGTATGGCCCTACATGAAAGAGAATGGCTGGGGAAGGATCATCAATATGGCCTCTGTGGCAGGGACGCTTGGAGGATTTGGTCAGGCGAGCTACTCCACGACCAAGGCAGGGGTCATCGGATTGACCAAAACCATGGCCCTGGAGGGGGCCAGGTATGGAATTACCTGTAATGTGGTCTGCCCGGGAATTGTCAATTCCGAATCTTTTCAGCTTATCTCTCCTGAGATGAGGGAGAGGTTGATCAAGAAAACCGCCTTTAGAAGACCCGGAGAGCCTGAAGATGTAGCCTATGCCATTGTCTTTTT
>DYHU01000470.1 GCA_020724025.1 Syntrophorhabdus sp.
GTTAATATAAAAGATATTGCCAGGATTGCCAACGTATCCCACACTACTGTTTCAAGAGCCCTCAATGATAAATCACGGATTCGTAAAGAGACGAAAGAGAAGATTCTCTCAATTGCAAGGGAGTTAGGTTATCGGCCAAATTATATCGCCAGAAGTTTGGTAATGAAACGGACCAGGACATTGGGCCTCGTCATTACGAATATTGCCAACCCTTTCTATACCGAATTGGCCCAGGGAATAGAGAAGACAGCCACAAAGTTGGGATATAGCATCATCCTCTGCAGCACCCAGTCTGACATTTCCACTGAAAAGCAGCATATTGAAATGCTCCGAAGCAAGGGAGTCGATGGGATCATCTTCTCCTCCGCCCACATGGAGGATCCCAATATCGTTACATTGGCCGAGGAGGAATTTCCCATTATCCTGGTCAACCGAAGGACCTACCATCCGGTTGTGAAGGAGAAAGTCGATTATGTCGGGGTGGATAATATCCTTGGAGGTTTTTTAGCTGTGGAACACCTGATCAGGCTTGGCCACAAAAGAATAGGAGTGATCGGTGGGTCTGCGGAATCCTCTGTTGGCCTTGAACGTCTTGAAGGCGGAAAAAAAGCGCTCAAGACCTATGGATTGGAGCAAAGGGACGATTATTCCCTTGAAGGGAATTTTTTGAAAAAATCGGGTTATGAGACGGGAAAACAATTTCTTAAAATGGCAGAAATGCCCACCGCCGTCTTTGCCGCCAATGACTACATGGCATTGGGAGCTTATCAGGCTTTCCTTGAAGAGAGGCTCAGGATACCGGAGGATGTAGCCCTGATCGGATTCAACGACATCGAGTTTTCCTCCATGCAAGGGATCGAGCTGACCACAATAGGCCAAAAAAAGTTTGAGATGGGCGCCATCGCTGTTGAGATGCTGGTGGAAAAGATTGAGAAGGGTGGCGACAGGGCTTCGGCGAGAGAGATTTTTCTCATGCCCGAATTGATCATCCGGAAGACCTGCGGCTTTCATTTGAAGGGGTATCAAATTGAATCAACAAACCCCTCACCCCCAACCCTCTCCCCTGAGGGGAGAGGATGAAGGTGAGGGGGAATTTTTCTTAAGAGAGGAGGGGATTTTATGGCAAGAAAAAAGATTTCGATCATTGGAGCAGGGTTTGTCGGAGCCACGGCGGCGCACTGGGCTGCTGCAAAGGAACTGGGCGATATCGTATTAGTCGATATACTGGAAGGGATTCCACAGGGCAAGGCCCTTGACCTCTTTGAATCAGCGCCGATAGAAGGTTTTGATTCAAATGTCATCGGCACAAACACGTATGAGGAGACGAAAGGTTCGGATATCGTCGTCATCACCTCGGGAGTTCCCCGGAAACCAGGGATGAGTCGAGAGGATCTGCTCGACATTAATCGAAAGATCATCGAATCTGTGGTTGCCGAGGTGACCGCAAAGTCTCCGAATGCTATCCTCATCATGGTGACCAATCCTCTGGATACCATGACCTATTTAGCCTTTAAAAAGAGCGGTTTACCGAGAGAGAGGGTGATGGGAATGGCAGGAGTTCTGGATACGGCCCGATACAGGGCTTTCATTGCGATGGAACTGGGAGTCTCTGTCGAAGATATTCAGGCGCTCATTTTAGGGGGGCATGGTGATGAGATGGTTCCCCTTCCGAGATACACAACGGTCTGCGGTATTCCTCTTTCACAACTTCTTCCCAAAGAGAAGATCGATAAACTGGTGGATCGAACCCGGAAGGGCGGAGGAGAGATCGTCAATCTCCTCAAGACGGGAAGCGCCTTCTATGCTCCTTCGGCAGGAGTGATTCAGATGGCAGAGGCCATCCTCAAGGATAAGAAGAGGGTTCTTCCCTCCTGTGTCTATCTGAATGGAGAATATGGCCTGAAAGACATCTGTTTTGGAGTTCCGGTGAAACTTGGGGAAAAAGGGGTGGAGTCGATCATCGAACTCGACCTGACCGAGGAAGAGAAAGGCCTTGTGGCGAAGTCCGCTGAGAGTGTGAAAAAGAGCATTCTGGAGTTGAAATTATAGAATGATGCATTGCGAGTGGAGAGTTAAGAATTATCGTAACAGTTTAGCTCTTTGAACAAAGATCTAAACATGGAATTCTCAGGGTTGTCATTCCTTCT
>DYHU01000471.1 GCA_020724025.1 Syntrophorhabdus sp.
TTTTAAAAGCCGGTGAGAAGATGGTCCCTTATCAGATAGACCAGGAACTGATCGAATCGATCATCGCTCAATTAAAGGAGAAAGGGTGCGACCTTTCCCATGAAGAAGTAGGCATGGTTGTCAGCCTGATCAAGGAGAAAGCCCTCTTCCATTATGTAGATCAGGTCATCCATCAGGCTGATGCCATCCTCGACATTAATCCCTCCCTTACGGAGAAGGAGATCCTCGAGGCCCTGGCCAGGAATGTCGTGGAATTCCTCGGTGCGGAAGCCGCCAGCATTCGAATCTATAATCCCAGAAGAGAGGAGATGGTCTCCTTTGGGTCCTATCCCGGCGAAGGCGAGGACCGCGAGGAAGCGATTCCCTTTGAAGATACGATTGCCGGGGATGTGGTCAAAAACCGCAGAAGTTACTTCATCTCCAGCATCTTAAAGGAGGAGAAGTATAAGAACAAGGAGAAGGTCCAAAAGCATGGCATTCACTCGATGCTGGCTCTTCCGATTTCAATTCCCCGCTTCTCTCTGAAAGATGTGGACACGGAAGGCTGCCTCCAGATTTATTTTAAAGAGGACGGTAAGGTCTTTACTCCACTGGAGGCCAGGATTGCAGAGATGCTGTCTAAAAGGGTGAGCTATGTCATTGCCCGCAAGCGGATCATGGGCCTCCAGAAATTGCATGTGACCAAAGACAGGATCGTGGAGCAGCTCTTCTTGAAACTCGGAAAGCGGGGAGGGGTCAAGATGAAGGAGGTCTTCAATCTGGTCATCCCCGAGCTGGTGGATATCATGCGGGTCCAGCGATGCTCCCTCTTCTCCGTGATGGAGGACCGCCGGCATGTCGTCCTGGAAGCAGGGTTTCCCGAGATCCTGCACGGGATCGGCAAGGTCCTGGAAGTGGCGAAGGCGCCTTATATCCAGACCATCGTGGATCAGACGGGTCCATTCGGTGATTTCGAAAACGAGAAGATCTACCCGACCTATGTTCATATTCTCTTTCCGCAGAAGAGCCATCTTCTTCCTCCAGACCTCAAGCGATTTCTCGAAATCCGGCAGATCCACTCCGTGCTCTATATTCCGCTGAAGGTCAACGGGAAGGTTCAATATTTTTTAACCTTCGATGCCCAGGCCCAGCATCCTGGATTTACGGATGAGGAGATCGAGATTTTTACCCTCTTCGGCAAGGAGTTGATGAAAGGGTTGAGACTGGAGAAGATGGATGATATCCTTCACGATTTTAAAAACCCGGCGATCGCGGCGGCCGGATTTGCCAAACGGGTTCAAAAGATACTGGCCGATGGAGAGTATCCCGGGAAGAAGGGGAAGGTCGATCAGGCGCTCGACATCATCCTGAAAGAGACATCCCGCATTCAGGAATTGGCCCTGACCCTTCATGGCGAGGGAAAGGAAGAGGTTGTGGACCTTTCGGAGAAACTGAAGAAGAGAGCGATGATCAACGAAGAGACCCTGATCGAATTGAGACGTGAGAATATCCGGTTGTACGAAGGAGAATTAGAGTCTCCGTTATGGATTCGATGTTATCCCCTCCACATTGAGAGGGTGCTGGACAATCTCCTCAACAATGGTTCCAACGCCATACCCGGAGAGGGAGGAAGCCTCTCCATCCGATCTTATCGAAAGGATGAGTGGGCGGTTGCAGAGATTTCGAATACGGGTCAGATTTCCGAAGAAGATAAGGAGCGATACCTCCATGGCGAAGGAAAGGGAAGGGGACTCCATATCACCACCCGCCTGGTTAAACGGATGGGGGGGAAGATGGTGATGGAATCCGGAGAAGGCCAAACCACGTTTCGGGTCATGTTCCCTTTGGTTAAAGAATAAATACGTATGAGGCTTTGTAGCTCAGGGCTTTAGCCCTGATTTCTCAGCCAGGTGTAGGGGCGATTCATGAATCGCCCCTACTGTTGTGAGTACATGAAATGGAAAAATTCAACTGTCCGGAATGTCATCGAACCTATTGTATCGACCCGACCCGGTGGCAATGCGACTGCGGCTCTCCCCTTGACCTCGAATTCACACCGGAATTTTCCACAGAAAAGATTCTCAAAAGGGGTCCGGGCCTGTGGCGTTACCGGGAAGCCATTCCGGTGGTGAAAGATAGATCGATTCTCTCCATGGGAGAAGGATT
>DYHU01000472.1 GCA_020724025.1 Syntrophorhabdus sp.
ACACCTCGCCGGTTTTCATCGGCGCTTTCGGACGTAGGTTCTAAAACAACTTGTTAGTCCGTTGTAAGCCCCAGGCCGAAGTTGTTGACCAAACTGATTAAGACCCTCGGGGACCTTGCTACAAAACTGCAAGGCAGAATAAGGAAATTAGGGACAGGTTCACATTTTATAGCGTCAATGCGTCAAAACGTCTTATAGAAAATGACGCTTCTATTTTTACCCTTTGATCAACAACGTCCATTGGATTATTTTGTTTTAAGAGGTGTTAGATCTGTTGTGTTTCAATGCCCCCAGGTCAGCATCTACCATCATTTGAACCAGTTTATTAAACGAAACTGTTGGTTTCCAACCCAGTGTTTTTTTACCTTTACTATAATCCCCCTTCAATAGGTGAACTTCAGCTGGTCGATACAATATTTCATCAAACTTCAAATAATCCTGATAATCAAGACCCATATGGTTGAAAGCCATTTCTCCTTGGGGGCGAAGATACAAATGCAACTTAGGCGTTTGGATTGTCAAGACTATTGAGAACGTGTGGATCGTCAATGAGGTGAGATGTAGATGCATGAATGAGTATAAGCGTAGAAGTGTTTTGAATACTCATTGAGTAATAATGGAAGTGAAAAGAATGGACCTAATGTAAGCCTGACTCATTCAACTTAATCACGTTTCATTCTCATCCCTTAAGATTCGGGTGTAAAGTGAATCCCTTATACGGAAGCTCGCTAAGTCTCTTAAAGCATCGAGGCAGGGTTTGATTGCAGAAATCAATCCCTTGTTTTTCGCTGCGAGGAGGACGCCGACAAGTCCTATGCAACGCAATTTGAGGTGATGAGCAGTTTCTCGTCCAAGGTGTTCGTCCATCAGTAGCCAATCAGCTCCTTCTTCCAACGCCAATACAATGGCTTCAGCCTCCCCTGCATCCAATTCCTGCTTTAAAGCCTGTACAAGTTGCTTGTTCTTGGCTACCCTCCTCTCAATCCAGATGGCCCCTTCGACTTCATCTGCCCCTGGTTGCCCAGCCCCATCAATTACAACCTCGTGCCATACTGCTTCTGGAAGGAGGAGTTTGCCATATAGCTCGCGAAGCAGATCCAGCTTGCCGATTCGTGCCAAGTTAATCAGTGGGGAGGCATTACTGATGATCCTCACAACTGGTCTATCTCCTTAAGCGTGGAGCGATCTGCCTCATAATCTTCAAGATCATAGTGGATAGGAACATCTCTGCTTCCCAGCAATTGCTGGAAAACCCAGATGGTCATACCTGCCATCTCACGAGCCTTGCCAAAAGAGAGTTTACCCTGTTGGAATAGGTAAATAGCCAGTTCCCGCCGCAATTCCTCAGGTGTCATCCGGGTGGCATGGATGATTTCACGCGGTATTTCAATGACAATTGTGGAAGACATCTCTTAACCTCCTCCTCTATTCTTCTCTTACACATCATTTTACATTATACATTATATTATTAACATTTTCTATTCTTATTTTGAACTGACATTTGTGAGATAAACTTTTATTGACACATCAAAAAGGATATCCTCATTGAGGATGGAAGTTCTGGGGTCCTTGGATGCTTTCTTAATTGGGTCAATACCTTTTTTAGTTGAAATTGTATGTGAATGTTGTAATCGGGTAATTGGGGCGGGTTCATATTTATTAGCGCCGTTGGGTCAATGGGTGGATACTTCAAAACGTCTTAGAGAATCTGTTGTGCCTCAATGCTCCCAAGTCAGCATCCACCATCATTTGGATCAACTCTCTAAAGGATACCATTGGTTCCCAACCCAGTATTTTTTCCCCTTTACTGTAATCCCCTTTAAGTAAATGAACTTCAGCCGGTCGATAAAATATTTCATCGACCCTCAAATAATCCTGATAATCAAGACCCACATGGTTGAAAGCGAGCTCTGCGAATTCTTTCACAGAATGGGTTTCTCCTGTGGCAATAACATAGTCGTCTGGGTTATCTTGCTGAAGCATCAACCACATTGCTTTTACATAATCTCCTGCATACCCCCAATCTCTTTTGGCTTCTAACCCTACAGCGACTCTTTGAGAAAGAACGGTACTGTGCACCAACAAAGGATGCTTCCGCCCCATCCGTCATACCCGCGAAAGCGGGTATCCAGTTGGGGTTTTG
>DYHU01000094.1 GCA_020724025.1 Syntrophorhabdus sp.
ATTGGAGGCGGGGTTATCCCGCCTCCAGCGGGACTATCGATCCTACTATCAATGAGATGGAATTATCCCCCATAACTGAGGGGTTATGCCCACCTAAAATAATCTCTTGCATTTTAGTTTAAATTGTAGTATATTTTATCAAGATTCGGGTCTGCTGAAAAAGCGGGCTATTTGCCCGCTTTTTTTTTAGACCGCCTCTTCTTAAAAGAGGGCAAGATGTCATCGGAGATCATTGATCGGGTGAAAAAAATTATCGACCCCATCCTTTCGAATGAAGGAATGGAATGTGTCGATCTGGATTACCGGAGGGAGGCAAGAGGATGGGTCCTGCGTCTTTATATCGATAAAGAGGGCAGGGTCACGCTCGGTGATTGCGCCCGAATCAGCCAGGAAGTGGGAAGAATATTAGATGTGGAGAACCCCATTGCCATCCCCTATACCTTAGAGGTCTCTTCTCCCGGGTTGACACGACCTCTAAAGACCGAAAGCGATTATGTGAAGTATCAGAACCGCCTGATCAAGGTGAAGACCGTCACTCCCATCGGAAATCAAAGGCAGTTTACGGGAAGACTGCTAAGGGTGGCGAATGAAGTGATTGAGATTGACATGGATGGAAGGGTAGTTCACATCCCTTTTCAGAATATTGGGAAAGCCAATTTAGTATTGGAGTTTTAGAAGGAGAAGTCAGCCATGCCCAGCAACCTTAATTATGTGATTGAACAGGTGGGAAAGGACAAAGGGATCGACCGGAAGGTGATCATCGAAGCCCTGGAACAAGCCGTTTTGACAGCCTCCAGAAAAAAATATGGTCACCAAGGGGAGATCGAAGTCTGCTATAATGAAGAAATCGGCGAGGTGGAGTTATTTCAATTTAAGCAGGTCGTCGAGGAGGTGACGGACCCGCCGACACAAATCTCCATTGAAGAGGCAAAAGAACTGGACAGCGAGGTGCAGATCGGGGACAGTCTTGGCGTGAAGCTCACAACCGATTTTGGCCGCATCGGCGCCCAAACGGCAAAACAGGTGATCATCCAGAAGGTTCGAGATGCCGAAAGGGACAATGTCTATAATGAGTTTAAGGACCGCAAGGGAGACCTGGTAAGCGGCACGGTACAGAGGATGGAGAAAGGAAATCTCTACGTCAATATCGGGAGGGCGGAAGCTGTCCTTTTATCCAAAGAGCAGATTCCCGGAGAGGTTTACCGGCAGGGGGAACGGATCAGGGCCTATATCCTGGATGTCCAGAAGAATGCCAAGGGACCTCAGGTCTTCCTATCCAGAACCCATCCAGGATTTCTCATCAAACTTTTCGAAATGGAGGTGCCGGAAATCTCCGAAGGGGTGATCAAGATAATCAGCGCGGCCCGGGAACCCGGAGAACGGGCGAAGATCTCCGTCTACAGTTCGAACCGCGATGTCGACCCGGTGGGAGCATGCGTGGGTATGAAGGGCTCCAGGGTTCAGAATGTGGTTCAAGAACTCCGTGGGGAACGGATCGATATTATCCCGTGGTCTCAGGATCAGGCGAAATATGTTTGTAATGCACTCGCCCCGGCCAAAGTCTCAAGAGTTTATATCGATGAGGAAAACCGGCACATGGAAGTGGTGGTGGCGGATGACCAGCTCTCCCTCGCCATAGGGAAAAAAGGGCAGAATGTCCGCTTGACCTCCAAATTGACAGGGTGGAAGATCGATATCAAAAGCGAATCAAAGATGGAAAAAATCTCCGGCGAGATTTTGGAGAGCTTTAGGGGACTCCCGCATATCGGGGATGTGGGTAGTCGCATCCTTTATAATGAAGGATTTCGCTCCCTCCAGGAGCTGGCTGAGGCCGACCCCGAAGAACTGGCCAAAGTTTTAGGGAGCGAGAAGGAGAAGGCCTCCGAAATTGTTGAAATCGCATTGCGGATGGTTCAGGAGAAGGGGGGCAAAGAACGCGGCCCGGAAATCCCGCCGGCAGTTGACGAATCTGGTCTCGATCCCGTCGAAAAAATAGAAGGGGTTGGAGAGAAACTCGCCGAAATTCTGAAAAGCCATGGATTTCATAGCATCAAGGATATTCTGAAGTCAGACGTGGAAAAACTTTCCGAGCTCCAGGGAATCGGCGTGAAAAGAGCGGAAAAATTGATCCAGTCAGCGAAACAGTTTTTGGAAAGCAATAAGCCGTGAGCCGGAAGGGTCATGTCCCGATTCGCCTGTGTATGGGTTGCAGAAAGAGAAGGAAGAAAGAGGAGATGATTCGATTCACCCTGACGACCGATGGCAGAGCGCTGGCTATCGAGGGGAGGAATCAGACCGGAAGGGGGCTTTATCTCTGTCCGGATGCGTCCTGTTTAAAAGCGGCAAAAAAGAGGCGTCGGTTTGAACCGTTCATCGGAATCGATCGATTTGAGGAATGGTTCGGGATAAAATCCATTAATGGATAGAAGGATTGAAATGAACCCCGTTAGAAAGGATGGGGCTTTATACTCCGCCCTTTCTAACAAAAGCCGATGAGCTGATCATTTCCGTTTTGAAAGACGAGGTTTTCTAACGGGGTGAAGGAGGAAAGGGAATGGCGAAGGTAAAAGTCCTCGACCTTGCGAGCGAAGTTGGGATAGGGGACGACAAGCTGATTCTGAAATTGAAACGGATGGGGATGAAGGTTAAGGATAAAAAACCTGAACCTGCCGAAAAAGCCGCCTCCCCTTCTGATGAGAAGATCATTGAAAAGAATGCTGAAAAAGAGGTGGTCGAGAAGCGGGTCAAGCCCACGGTCATCCGGAGAAGGACGAGAAGCCTTGAGGTCGCAGCGCCTCCTCCGCCCCCTGTGTCCGTGGAACCCGAGGTTGTCGTTCCAAAAGCAGAAGCAAAACCTGAGGTGATCGCCCCCGCCAAGGAGTTAAGGGTCGCGAAGAAATGGGAGAAAAAGGAAGAAGGGGAGGAAAAACCCTTTAAGAAAGCCTTGATGGGAAAGAAGGAATCGGAGAAGACTCTCGAGATAAAAGCCGAAGTCAAAGAGGCTGTTTTACCCAAACATGCTGCTGGAGCGCCCACCCCACTCAAAACCATGGTCAAAGAGGCCGGGAAGGGGGCAAGGAAGGCCGCAGAAGAGGTAAAACAGAAGGAAGTACCCCTCAAAAAGCTGGAGGCAAAATTTCAAGGAAAAGAAGATCTTCTCCTTCAAGCGAAGAAAAAGGGGATCGTAAAGAAACGAAGGGTGATCGAAGAGAGGATGGTCCAAGAGGAAGATTTTATAGACGAGAAGAAGCATGAAAAAGGGGGGGAGTTATTGCTCCGACCTTTCAAACCTTTTAAGAAGAAGCTCGTCTTAAAGTCACCCAGGAAGACGGAGATCACCGTCCCCAAACCCATCAAGAGAATCATCCGGATCGCTGAGGTCATCTCTGTTGGAGACCTGGCCAAAAGAATGGGGGTCAGGGGAGGGGATTTGATTAAAAAATTGATGGATATCGGCGTCATGGTCACTATCAACCAGATGATCGATGCGGATGTGGCCTCCCTGGCGGCGAGTGAGTTCGGATACGAAGTGGAACGGGTTTCCATTGAACGCCAGGAGCTCCTTGAAAGAAAGGAGGATCGGCCCGAAGAATTACAAACCCGACCTCCCGTAGTCACGATTATGGGCCATGTCGATCATGGTAAAACCATGCTCTTGGATGCCATCCGTAAGACGAATGTGGTGGAGGGAGAGGCCGGAGGAATCACCCAGCATATCGGCGCCTACGATGTCCAGCTGGAAAATGGGCATGTCGTTTTTATTGATACGCCCGGTCATGAGGCATTTACCGCGATGAGGGCCAGAGGAGCCCAGGTGACCGATGTGGTCGTCCTGGTCGTCGCTGCGGACGACGGGGTCATGCCGCAGACCAAAGAGGCAATCGACCATGCCAGAGCGGCCAATGTTCCCATCCTCGTGGCCATCAACAAAATTGATAAGCAGAATGCCAATGCGGAAAAGGTGAGAAAAGAAATTTCGGATTATGGACTGGTCCCCGAACAATGGGGGGGCAGTACGCTTTATGCTGAAATATCCGCCAAACAGAAGATCGGAATCAAAGAATTGCTCGAACTGATCCTGCTTCAGGCGGAGATCCTGGAGCTGAAGGCCAACCCCAATAAGCCCGCACGGGGGATTGTGATTGAGGCCAAACTGGATAAGGGAAGAGGGCCCGTGGCAACCGTTCTGGTTCAAGAAGGATCTCTGAAGGCGGGTGATGTTTTCATCGCGGGCTCCCATTATGGAAGGGTAAGGGCCATGTTAAACGATAGAGGACAGAAAATCGAAAAGGCTGACCCCTCAACCCCGGTGGAAGTGCTGGGCTTCACCGACGTTCCCGATGCCGGAGAGACCTTCATCGTGGTCACGGACGAGAGGATGGCCAAGCAGATCAGCCTCTATCGACAGGAGAAGATTCGCGCCAGGGAGCTCTCAAAGTTGAGCAAGGTCTCTCTTGAAGAACTCTATGAAAAGATCAAGAAGGGGGAGATCAAAGAGCTCAATGTCATCATCAAGGCCGATGTCCAGGGATCGATCGAGGCGATGAAAGAGGCTTTGAAGAAGCTCTCCAACGACGAAGTCAAAGTGAACATCATCCATGACGGGGTCGGCGGAATCACGGAAACCGACGTGAATCTGGCTTCGGCTTCCAATGCGATCATCATCGGGTTTAATGTGAGGCCGGGACCCAAGGCCCAATCTCTCGCCGAACAAGAAAATGTGGACCTCCGTGTTTACGCTGTCATTTATGATGCCATCTCCGATATCCGGAAAGCCCTCGAGGGTCTGCTGGAACCGACCTATAAGGAGCATATTCTGGGGAGAGCCCAGGTGCTCCAGCTCTTCAATGTCCGGAAAATGGGGACCATTGCAGGGAGTTTGATCACAGATGGGAAAGTGGTCAGGGGATCCCATGCCCGACTCCTGAGGGATAACGTCGTCATTTACGACGGGCGGATTTCCTCGCTCAAACGATTTAAAGACGATATGAAGGAGTGCACCCAGGGTCTCGAATGCGGTATCTGGATGGAGAATTTTAATGACATCAAACCCGGGGATATCATTGAGTCCTATGAGATGGAGGAAGTTCAATCTCGATTGTCTTAAGTCCTGGGGGGATGAAAAGGGGAGGAGAAAGGGATGGTCGTTGGAATTTGCCAGCTTGATTTTCGGATTCCTGAGAATCATTCGCTCAAGGGAAAGCGTCATGTCCTCCGAAAGATGATCGACAGGGTCAGACATCGATTCAACGTGTCCATCTCGGAGGTCGGGGATCAGGATCTCTGGCAGAGGGCCCAGATCGGAATCTGCACGGTGGGCAATGACCGGAGACATATCAATTCCAGTCTGGACAAGGTGGTCGACTTCATCGAAAAGATGAGCCTCGGAGAATTGGTTCATACGGAGATGGAAATCCTTTCGGTATGAACCTCGCAACCTAAGAAAGGTTAAGGTTACGGTTACGTGGAAAGAATGAAGAGACGATAAACGTTGCCTTTTATTAACGATACGGGCATCCTTACCGTTACCGTATAACGAAACCTTTATTTTCAAGGCTATGGAAGGAAAACGATCCAAAAAGGTGGCAGACCTAATCCGCAAGGAGGTCTCTGAAATGTTCGTGAAGACGCTCAAAGACCCACGGATCGGTTTAATCACCATTACCAGGGTGACGGTGACCGAAGACTGTCGTTTGGCCAGGATCCATTTCAGTGTGCCGGGCTCTGTCGATGAAAGAGAAAGGTCAATGAAAGGCCTCGAGAGCGCCAAGGGATATATCCGGAGAGAGCTGGCCAGACGGATCAACCTGCGCTACACACCTGAAATTATGTTTGAGTTCGACCCTTCGATCGAATATGCCATCCACATCGGAGAAGTTTTGCAATCCCTTCAAAAGGAGAGGGAGGAGAACCCGGATGCGAATTGATGGCCTTCTGGTCGTAGATAAACCCGGAGGGATGACCTCCCTCGATGTGGTGAGGGAGATCAAGGCCAGATTTTCTATCAAGAAGGCGGGCCATATTGGAACGCTCGACCCTTTTGCTACGGGAGTCCTGCCCGTGGTCATCAATGAGGCAACGAAGCTGGTCCCTTTCCTCCAGGATGATCCGAAAGATTACGAAGCGGTGATGAAGATTGGAGAAGAGACCACCACCGATGACCTCACCGGTGAAATCGTCCGGAAAGAACCCTGTGAAAACCTATCCCCGGAAATCATCCTGACGATTTTTAAATCCTTCACAGGAAGAATCCAGCAGACTCCGCCGATGTTTTCGGCTGTGAAGGTGAAAGGAAGACCCCTCTACCGGATGGCCAGAAAGGGGATCGAGATCCAAAGGGAAGAAAGGGAGGTTCAAATCTTCGATCTCCTGGTTCAAAAGATCGATCTTCCGATGGTCCATTTCAGGGTCTCCTGCTCAAAAGGGACTTATATCCGCGCCCTGGCAAGGGATATCGGAAAACGGATCGGATGCGGGGCTCATCTCGTCTCTTTGAGGCGAGTCCGGAGTGGTCCTTTTACTCTCGAACAGGCCATTCCTTTGGCGAAGGTGAAGACTCTTTTGGGGGCTGAGGCCCTCCATTCCTGCCTCATTCCATTGAGAGAGATTTTGTTTGACCTCCCTGAGGTGGTCGGAGATGAGCGGCTGATCCGGAAGGTCCGTTACGGAAAGGAGATGATCGTGAGGGACCTCGACCCACAAACCCTTCCCCCCTTTGAGGAAGGACAGTGGCTCAAGATGTCCTCTCCCGAAGAGGGATTAGTGGCGATTTTACAGTCGGAGTTAAGAGGCGGAGAGATCGGAAAGGCAGACCCGGAGAAGGTCGCCTTTCGTCCTGTCAGAGTATTCCACTCCTCACCCCATCCCTCTCCCAAGTAGCACAGGCGTCACGCCTGTGGCCACCGGTGAGGGAGGGTGAGGGAAAAGATCCTATTTAAATCGAAGGAGGGATTTCATGGCATTGGTTCAGGAGAAGAAAAAAGAGATCATTGACCAGTTTAGAGTTCATGAGAAGGACACCGGCTCACCCGAGGTCCAGATCGCCCTTCTCAGTGAACGGATCCGTTATCTCACCGAACATTTCAAAGGTCACAAGAAGGATCATCACTCGAGGAGGGGTCTCTTGAAGATGGTGGGACAGCGAAGAAGACTTCTCAACTATCTTAAGGAGAACAGGATGGATCGTTATCGAACGATCATCGATCAATTAGGTCTCCGAAAATAGAGCGGATGATTTTTTAAAAAATTGAATGGACGAAGGAGAGTGAATAAGCCTATGATGCAAAAATTGCAGATCGAATTTGGGGGAAGACCCTTTTCCATAGAGACGGGAAAGGTGGCCAAACAGGCCAACGGCTCTGTGGTGGTTCAGTATGGAGAGACCGTCGTTCTGGTCACAGCGGTGTCATCGGAGGAGAAAAGAGAGGGGATTGACTTCCTTCCCCTTACGGTGAACTATTTGGAGATGACCTATGCGGCGGGAAGAATTCCGGGAGGATTTTTCAAGAGGGAGGGGAGACCGACCGACCGTGAGGTCCTCATCTCCCGATTCATCGATCGACCCCTGAGGCCTCTCTTCCCGAAAGGATTCCAGAACGAGACCCAGATCATTGCAACGGTCCTCTCTGCGGATTCGGATAATGATCCTTCCGTTCTGGGAATGATCGGGGCTTCGACCGCCCTCTATCTCTCCGATATTCCCTTCGATGTTCCCATCGCAGGAGCGAAAGTGGGAAGAATTGACGGGGAATATATCCTCAACCCCACTCCTGACGAACTGGAGTTGAGCGATATCGACCTCTTCGTCGCCGGAAGCGAGGATGCGATCATCATGGTCGAGGGCAGCGCGAAGGAGTTGAGAGAGGATCTGATCCTGGAGGCTATTCTATTTGGCCATCAGTCCCTTAAGCCCGTCATCGAACTCCAAAAACAACTAAGAGAAGTGTGTGGAACGAAGAAGAAGGAGATCGACTTCAAAAAACCCGATGAAACCCTTTTTGAAAAAGTGAGAGGGATCGCGCAAGAGAAACTACCGGAGGCGTACCGGATCCCCGAAAAGATGAATAGGCGCGAGCATCTGGAGGAAATTTTAAACCTCACCCTTCAAGAATGCCGAGCCGAAGATGAGACTTCCCGGAAGATGGTGAAGAAAGTTTTCGAGGAGATGGACCGCAAACTGAAAAGAAAGTGGATCCTGGAGAAGAGAGAGAGGATCGATGGAAGGGGTCTTCCGGAGATTCGTCCCATCTCCTGTGAAGTCGGGATCCTTCCCCGGACCCATGGTTCTGCTCTGTTCACGCGCGGAGAAACCCAGGTGCTGGCCGTGGTCACTTTTGGCACCTCTGAGGACGAACAGAAGATCAACTCCTTAATGGGAGAGACCTATAAGTCTTTCATGCTTCACTACAACTTTCCTCCGTTCAGCACCGGGGAAGTCTCTCCTTTGAGATCGCCTTCTCGAAGAGAGGTCGGCCATGGAGCCCTGGCGGAAAGGGCTATCCTTCCCGTCCTTCCCTCCAACGAGAAATTCCCTTACACGATTCGAATCGTCTCAGAGGTCCTGGAGTCGAACGGCTCCTCTTCGATGGCCACCGTATGCGGAGCAACCCTCTCCCTGATGGACGCGGGCGTTCCCATCAAAGCGCCTGTCGCCGGCATTGCCATGGGTTTGATTCTTGAAAACGGAGGAGAGGCGATCCTCTCCGACATCCTTGGAGACGAAGATCATATCGGCGATATGGATTTTAAGATGGCGGGCACAGCCGAAGGGGTGACAGCCATTCAGATGGACATCAAGATCAAGGGGATATCCAAAGAGGTGCTTGGCCGTGTCCTCCAGCAGTCGCGCGAGGGAAGGCTCTACATCCTGGAAAAGATGAAGGAGACCCTCCCGGAACCCCGCAAGGACATCTCCCGGCACGCCCCGAGGATCATCACCCTCCAGGTTAAACAGGAGAAGATCCGTGACATCATCGGACCGGGAGGAAAGAATATCCGTTCCATCGTCGATCAGACCGGTGTGAAAATCGATGTGGAAGATTCCGGCGCCGTCAAGTTAGCCTCTCCGAATTATGAATCGATTGAAAAAGCTATCCTGATCATCAAAAGGCTCACCCAGGAAGTGGAAGTGGGGGGTCTCTACACGGGCAAGGTGAAGAGGATCATGGGGTTTGGCGCCATTGTCGAGATCTTTCCGGGGACGGATGGCCTGGTCCACATCTCTCAACTGGCGGACTACCATGTGAAAGAGGTGACCGATATCGTGAAGGAAGGGGATGAGGTCCCGGTCAAGGTGATTGATGTTGACCCGCAGGGCCGAATCCGCCTCAGCCGAAAGGCAGCCCTGAAGGAGACCATGCATTCAAAAGAGGAGAAGGGAGTAAAGAAGGCCTGAACATGGATCGGATCAAGAGAGACACGAGCTCTTCATTAAAACCCGTATCGATGCCGGATGGACCCGGATATCAGAAGACCGTTCTGAACAACGGAATTAAAGTGATCACCGAAGAAATCCCCTACCTCAAGTCGGTCTCGATCGGCATCTGGGTCACCACGGGCTCCAGGGATGAGCGCCCCCAAGAAAATGGAATTTCTCATTTCATCGAACATCTCCTCTTCAAGGGGACCGAGCGGAGGACCGCTTTTGACATCGCCAAAGAGATCGATTCTGTGGGGGGCACGCTGAATGCCTTTACCGGCAGGGAATACACCTGCTTTTATGCCAAAGTGATCGACAAGAATTTATCCCTTGGCATCGACCTCCTCTCCGATATCTTTCTTCATTCCCTCATGGATGAAAAGGATGTGGAGAAGGAGAGGATGGTCATCCTCCAGGAGATCAAGATGGTGGAGGATACCCCCGATGATTATGTCCACGATCTTTTTAATCGGACCTGCTGGGGAGATCACCCCCTTGGCTTTCCGATCTGCGGGAACGCGGAACGGGTTCAATCCTTCCGGCGAGATCAGATCGACCAATTTTTTAGAACCCATTATCAACCGGACCGGATCATCGTCTCTGCGGCAGGGAACCTCCGACATCAGGAAGTGGTCGACCTCATCGAAGCTACTTTCGGCCAACTCTCGAAATGGGACCGGGTCAGGGAAAGGGTGAAACCCCTTTCGATCTCCGCCACCCATATTTCAAAGCGGGATCTGGAACAGGTCCACTTTTGCCTGGGCACCCATGGACTTCATTACAACCACTCCCTCCGGTTTGCTTCTTATGTGTTGAATACGATTTTAGGGGGAGGGATGAGTTCGAGGCTCTTCCAGGAGATCAGGGAGAACCGCGGCCTGGCCTATTCCGTTTATTCCTATCTTCCTACCTACATCGACACCGGACTGGTCGTCGTTTATGCGGGGACGGATGAGAAATCATTTGAAGAGGTCTTTCAACTCATCCTCAAAGAGTTTAAAAGACTTAAGGAAGAGCCCTTCAAAAACGGGGAAATGGATGTTGCGAAAGAACAGTTGAAGGGAAATCTTCTCCTCAGCCTGGAGAGCTCTGATAATTTAATGACCCGACTGGCTAAAAATGAGATCTACTTTAAAACTTATCAGACTGTGGAGTCCATCCTGAAGGGCATTGATGAAGTCGATGAGGGGACGCTCAAAACCCTGGCCAGCCATATCTTCGACGAACAGTACTTCTGCCTTACCGTTCTGGGACCCATGGATGGAAGCCATCTCGATAGAAATTTGCAACCATGGAGCCAATGGAACAGGTAAAGATCTATATCAGACGGCTTAAAAAAGACCATCCCATCTCCCTTCCTCAATATATGACCGAAGGTTCCTCCGGAATGGATATGTTTGCCTCTCTCGAAGAGGAGGTGACCCTCGTGCCAGGGGAGAGGAGACTGATCCCGACCGGGATTTCGGTTGCCATCCCCGAAGGGTTTGAAGGACAGATTCGACCCCGCAGTGGGTTGGCCATTCAGAAAGGGATTGGGCTGGTCAATGGACCGGGGACGATTGATTCGGATTATCGCGGAGAGGTGGGAGTTCTCTTGATTAATTTTGGAAAGGAACCTTTTACCATCCATAACGGCGAAAGAATCGCGCAGATGGTCATCTCCCGTGTGTTTCGTTCGATTCTGGTGGAGGTGGATGATCTCCCCCCCACTCAGAGGCAGGAGGGTGGCTTTGGCCACACAGGGGGCTGACCGAGAACGGGCAAAGAAGGATTCCAAGAAATTACGAAAATGCTGTAGAATGCCCCGCCCTATGGGCGGGGTTGAATGCAGCGATTCCAAAAATCCGATAGGCCAGACATTCCTGTCCGGCAACCTCATTTTCGCCGAGACTGGAAAGTCTCGGCTATCCATGAAGCCCCGCCCTGTGGGTGGGGAACTTCACTAAAACCGTTCGCCCTGAGGTTCTCGAAGGGCGTACGGTTCGCTCAGGACAGGCTTGTCGAAGGGCGAGTTAGCCCAAGGGTGATCGGTAAAGCATTACCTGCGCAAAAGATCGATGCATCAATCGTTGGATCGATTTCTCCATTATCTCGTCGTCGAAAAGGGCCTTTCCAGGAATACGATCGAGGCCTACAGCCATGGCCTGAATCGCTTTATAAATTTTTTGCGAGGAAAAGGGATTGAAGAGGTCGGGGAGATTTCCAAGCTCGATATCAGGGAATTTCTCCTTGTTCTGAAGAGGAAGGGCCTTTCGAGCAAGACACTGGCGAGGAACCTGGTTTCCATCAGGGTCTTCTTGCGGTTTCTAACTGAGGAAGGCATCCTGAGCGCCAGTCCGGCTGAAGAGATCGAATCTCCGAAGACCGCCAAGACCTTGCCGGAAATCCTTT
The DNA here is from genome assembly GCA_020724025.1 of Syntrophorhabdus sp. The sequence goes on from DYHU01000094.1 coordinate 11,810, forward strand.
CCCTGGAGGAGGTGGAGAAGTTGCTGGAGCAACCCGATCCTCTGATCCCACGGGGGATGAGGGATCGGGCGATGCTGGAGATGCTCTATGCCGCAGGGATGAGGGTGTCTGAACTGATCCGGCTCCAGGTCAATCATGTCCATCTGGAGGCGGGCTATGTCCTCCTTTACGGAAAAGGTTCAAAAGAGAGGATCGTGCCCATTGGCAGCGAGGCGATGAAATGGGTGCAACGCTACATGAGAGAGCCCAGAGAAAAACTTCTAAAGGAGAGGGAGAGTCCCTTTCTCTTTGTCAATCGATCCGGAAAGCCGATGAGCCGGCAGCAGTTCTGGAAGAGCATCAAAGCCTATGGAAGGAGGGCTGGAATCCGTAAAAGGATCACTCCCCATCTCCTCCGCCATTCTTTCGCCAGCCATCTCCTCGAAAGGGGAGCGGACCTCCGCTCCGTGCAACTGATGCTTGGCCATGCCGACATCTCCACAACGCAGATCTATACCCATGTGACAGGCGAAAGATTGAAGAAGATTCATCAGCGATACCACCCGAGAGGCTAATTAAAAAAATCAATGTGCAATGGTCAATGACCAATTTACAATTGATGGTTTCGTAAAAAGTCTGAAAAGGCGATTTTCTGTCATTCCTGCGGAAGCAGTCCCGCCAAAGGCGGGACAGTCTTTTCATGTAGTTAGAATTCTCTGGATTCCCGTT
>DYHU01000473.1 GCA_020724025.1 Syntrophorhabdus sp.
CATTCCCCAACAGTTCGCAGAAAGTAAATTATGTAGATGTGAAGGACTCCAATGCTAATCTCAATACTGTGAACTGCAGTAATTCACTTGATTCAGGTAATAACAATGCCAACTGGAATTTTGATACTATAGCGCCAGCTGGGATAAGTAATTTGACAGCGTTAAAAGGTGCAGCAGATGGGCAGATTGTTTTGAGTTGGACTTCGCCCGGTGATGATGGGGCAGTTGACAATCTTTTAGCGGGTAGCCAATTCCAAATAAAATACTCAACAGTCGCAATAATTACAAATGCGAATTATGGGAACGCTTCACATTATGTGATAAATATTTCAACCAGCGGGGTGAACCCCGCCACTACCTGCAGTTATGTAGTTGCTAATTTATCGGCAGGTGTTACCTACTGGTTTGCAATCAAAACCCGTGATGATGCGAACAACTGGTCTGTATGGAACTCCTCTGCGGATGTTTTAACCGTAAATACTTCTGCGTACATTTATATACCGTTTGTTGTGAAATCAGCTGGGACTGGGAATTGGAGTACCACAGGAACATGGGAAGGCAATGCTGTTCCTTGGACCAATCAGGGAGTTCAGATTCAAAGCGGGCATACTGTAACATATAATAAAAATGATGCTAATGTTGCCTGCTCAACACTCACGCTTTCAGGCACCTTGCAGTTTGATGGTGCGGTTGATACAAGAACAATGGTTGTAGCGGGGAATGTTGATGTTCTGAATGGCGGAAAACTATTGCTCCCGCCGAATACCGGGTATATTTCAACACTGAAAATAAAATGCGATACAGACGGTCAGTATGGAATAATCGTCAATAACGGCGGTGTCTTTGATGTTCAGGGAAATACCACAACAACGCCTTCTACGAGAAACTGTTTGCTCGCCTCAGACAACCCATCCGCAAAAACATACATCCAAAATTTATCTCAAACCGAAGCAAATTTCAATATGTATTATGTCCAAGTGAGCAGTGTGGGAGAGGCTACTTCAGGAAAATATGGAATAACTTTTGATGGTGCTGGAACAAGAGGAAAAATAAATTATTGCAGTATTCATAATAATATGACGGGAATTCGGCTTATCAGCAGTTCCAGCAACACAATAAGCAATAACAGTTGCTATTCAAATACTGATGATGGTATTTATCTTAACGGTAGTTCCAACAACACAATAAGCAATAACAGTTGTTATTCAAATTCTTCGGTTGGCATTCTGCTTTACAACAGTTCCAACAATATATTAAGCAATAACAATTGTTATTCAAATACTAAACCGGGCATTCAACTTCAAAGTAGTTCCAACAACACAATAAGCAATAACAGTTGTTATTCAAATACTAATTATGGCATTTACACAAATAATTCCATAAATAATACAGTGGCGAACTGTGAATTAGGTAAAGGTGGAAATAACACAAGTGGTGATATTGGGTATGAGGCAGGTTATGTTTCCAAACTAATCTTAAAGAATTGTAATTTATATTCTACAACAAAAGTCAATACCACAGGTATAAATACTGCTGGTTCCTATCTTGTTTCATATAATCAAGATAATTTTACTGGAACAGTAAAATTATGGGGAGATTACAACATTCCGAGTGGAAGCACAGGGACATTTAATTATGCCCAACCGCTTTATGTGTCTACTGCAACGAAACCGAACTCAACATTAAAGGGAACTGGCTCAATTTCCTATCCCGTAACTGTTGATAGTATGACAGTTACCGAGTTGTGGGAAGTGAAATGCACCGGTGACCCGAATTTTGAAGTCCGACGCGGCACCTGGTCGGTGATGACATTAGACGGCACTGCGTCAGAGGGAAGCGCTTACACAAGCACATCACGAGGTGTTCAATTCACAATTAATACAGATGCTTACAGTGTAGGTGATGCATTTTATTTTGTTACGATTTCGTCGTCTCCAGATAAGAATGTTCAGAAAAAACTGGAGTTTAATGATTCGCCCATTGGCACAAGAATGTTTGTTGATGCCGGCGGCACGGTTCAGATGATTGGTACACCCGCTAACCCCACTATCAGCACATCAGCAGTAGTAAATATTTACTATGGATTTCAGTCGTCAGGCACACTCAATTTGAGCAATTATGTTCTGTCCAATTTGAAAT
>DYHU01000474.1 GCA_020724025.1 Syntrophorhabdus sp.
ATGTGGGATTACACGGAGAAGGTAAAAGATCACTTTCTGAATCCAAGGAATGTAGGAGAGGTTGAAGATCCGGACGGCATCGGCGAGGTGGGATCCCTTGCCTGTGGGGATGCCTTAAGGCTCAGTATTAAATTGGATGAGAAGAAAAGGATCAGAGATGCGAAGTTTAAGACCTTCGGTTGTGCCAGCGCCATTGCCTCATCCTCTGCCCTGACAGAGATCATTAAAGGGATGACGCTCGAAGAAGCAGAAAAGGTCACCAATCAAGACATTGCCAGCTATTTAGGAGGACTCCCCGAGGAGAAGATGCACTGCTCCGTGATGGGAAGGGAGGCCCTTCAGGCGGCCATTGCTAATTTCCGGGGCCAGAAGGTCACGAAAGAGGACTATGAGATTGTCTGTAAGTGTTTTGGCGTCACGGATAAGGACATCGAAAGGGCGATCAAGGAGAATGACCTCCGGACGGTGGAGCAGGTGACTTACTATACAAAGGCTGGGGGCGGATGTGGTCAGTGCCATCCCAAGATTGAAGCCATCATCGAAAAAGTGAGAAAAGAGATGGAGATAGAGCCGCCTCCCCCAAAACCAGAACGGAAGAAGTTGACAAACATTCAGAAGATCAAACTGATTGAGGAGACACTGGGAAGAGAGATCGTCCCGGCGTTGAAGGCGGATGGAGGAGATATAGATCTGATCGATGTGGATGGGAGCAAGGTTTATGTCGCATTGAGGGGAAAATGTTCTTTTTGCCCCAGCTCGGAATTTACATTGAAGCAATATGTCGAATCGAAATTGAAGGAGTTCGTCAGCGACGATATCGTCGTGGAGGAGGTCAAACCGTGAAGACTGTTTATGTGGATAATAATGCGACGACCCGGGTGGCTCCTGAAGTGCTGGAGGCGATGTTGCCTTACTTCTCGGAATTTTATGGAAATCCCTCCAGCATGCATTTCTTCGGAGGACAGGTGCAGAAGAAGGTGGATCAAGCGAGAGAGCAGGTGGCCGATTTTTTAGGGGCAGAGCCCTCTGAGATCGTCTTCACGAGTTGCGGGACCGAGAGCGATAATGCGGCCATCTTTGGAACCCTCGACTCCTATCCTGAAAAGCGCCACTTCATCACCTCCCGCGTGGAACATCCTGCCATCATGAATGTCTCTTCCTATTTGAGCCGGAAGGGTTACCGGACAACGGAGATCTCAGTGGATCGCGAGGGGCGGTTGGACCTCGACGAGCTGAAGGAATCGATTACGGACGAGACCGCTCTCGTCTCCATCATGTATGCCAACAATGAGACCGGTGTGCTCTTCCCCATCGAAGAGATTGGCCAGGTTCTGAAGTCGAGCGGGATTCCTTTTCATACCGATGGGGTCCAGGCGGCTGGAAAGATTCCTCTCAACATGAAGAAATCGACGGTGGATCTGCTCTCCCTCTCCGGCCATAAACTCCATGCACCCAAAGGGGTCGGAGTCCTTTATATCCGGAAGGGAACGAAATTTTCTCCCTTTATGATCGGTGGCCATCAGGAAAAAGGCAGAAGGGGAGGGACTGAGAATGTTCCCTATATCATCGGTCTTGGAAAGGCATGCGAACTGGCAAAGAAACATCTTGAAGAGGAGAATACAAGGGTCAGGGCATTGAGGGATTATCTCGAGGTAAAAATTCTGGAGAAGGTTCCGAATACGTTAGTCAATGGAGACCGGAACCATCGCCTTCCCAATACGCTTAGCGTCAGCTTTGAATATGTGGAGGGAGAATCGATTCTCTTATTGCTTTCCGATCTCGGGATCTGCGCCTCCTCGGGTTCTGCCTGTACCTCTGGGTCTCTTGAACCTTCCCATGTTCTCAGGGCGATGGGTGTTCCTTTTACGGCGGCTCACGGTTCCATCCGATTCAGCCTCTCCATCTATAACACCAAAGAAGAGATGGACTACATCATCGAACACCTTCCCCCCATCATTCAGAGGTTGAGGGATATTTCCCCCTTCTGGAAAGACTACCTGAAAAGCCAGGGAAAGAAATAAATGATTGGGGTAGGGCTTGCCTGCAAGTTTACTGCGTCAAAAGTTTTATTACTTTGTTTGTCATTCCGGACTTGATCCGGAATCCAGTCTTTTCAACTGGATTCCCGCTTTCGCAGA
>DYHU01000475.1 GCA_020724025.1 Syntrophorhabdus sp.
AGAGAGAGGATTCTGACAGCTCTCCAGAGAGGCATCCCGGATAGAGTTCCCTGGGTGGAAAACGACATCGAAGAAAAGATCCAGGAGAAAATTATGGGGACGACCGATTTTACTCCGGGTGGACTCTGTGAAAAACTGGGCATGGATGGTTTCGGTTACCATTTCCCCATGGGCGGGAAGGCCACGGCAGGCCAGGCTTTGCAGGCCGCAGTGGGATTTAAAGAAAGTTATTACTATCCCCAGAAGGTCACCTTTGACTTCGTCCCCCCTTGGATTGCAGAAATGGGGGCCATTGCTGAGACAGGTCGAACGTTTGTCAAACGAGGTCTTCTTACTTCGGATGAATCCCTCAAGCTTTTTGACGAATATCTGCCCAACCCAGACCATCCGGCCCGTTATGAACAGGTGGCCAAATGGATTGCCAAATACAAAGGAGACTACGCTGTATTTGCCAGAATCCGTTTGGGATCCGCATCCATGCTCGAGAGCATGGGGATCATCCAGTTTGCCTATAACGTCTATGACAATCCGAATCTGGTCAAAGAAGTCCATCGCCGATTTTCGGAATGGTCGGCGAAAGTCGTGGAGCACCTCAATCAGATGGATTTCGACTTCTTCTGGGCCAATGATGATTTGGCGGATACGAAATCCCCCTGGATGAGCCGGGAGATGTTTCAAGAATTTTTCCTTCCCTATCAAAAGATTGTGGCAAAGGCTATTAAGAAGCCTTGGATTTTCCATAGCGATGGCAATATCTTTCCTCTTTTAGATGATCTTCTGACATTGGGGATGAGTGGCATTCATCCCATTCAACCGGCCGCCATGGATATGAAACAGATGAAATCCCAATACGGAGATCGAGTCTGCATATTGGGAAATATCGACCTCGACTACACTCTCACATTAGGAACTCCTGAAGAGGTGGATAAAGAGGTAAAGGAAAGGATTGCTGTGGCAGGACCCGGAGGAGGATATATCATCACGAGTGCTAATAGTCTTCCCGATTATTGCAAGACCGAGAATGTTTGGGCCATGGCCCGGGCGATTAAAAAATATGGGAAATATCCAATTGATCCAAATTTATTAGGATAGAGAGTTTCGGGTTCTAATTCAGATGAAATATCTCGTGATCGCCTGTAATATAATGAAAGACGAAATTCTTCGGTTTCAAGCAGAAGGAATCTCCTTTGTTTTTTTGGAACAATCTCTGCATAGAGTCCCTGAAAAGATGAAAGAGGCCGTTCAGGAAGAAATCCTAAGGGCGGACGATTGGGAGGGAAATTATATCATATTGAGCTACGGGCTTTGCAGTAATGGAATCCTTGGTATAAAATCAAACCGTCATTCTATTGTCATTCCTCGAGTTCATGATTGCATCGCTCTCTTTCTGGGATCTCCTAAAAGATATAACGAGGAACATCAAAAAGAGCCGGGGACCTACTATCTCACCAAGGGCTGGATTGAGGAGGGTAAATCTCCTCTTGAGATCTATCATGAGTATTGTCAGCGATATGGAAAAGAAACGGCTGAATGGGTGATCAAGGAGGAGTTGAAGAACTACACCAGAATTGCCTTAGTAAACACTGGCATTCGCTTGATGGAGACGCACCGGCAACATGCCAGGGAGAATGCCCGTTTTCTTCAACTGAGATACGAAGAGATCGAAGGATCCTTAGCTTTTTTCAAAAAGATGCTTCACGGTCCTTGGGATAATGATTTCATTATCTTAAAACCGGGTGAAGAGGTGACTCAGGAGTTATTTTTAAATATGGATTGAGAGGAGAAAGAAATGATTGATCAAGAAATATTTTACACATCCCTTTCTCAGGGAAAAATGGAGGAAGTGAAGAGACTAACGCAAGAGGCTCTGGATAGGGGGCAGTCGGCGGAAACCATTCTGAAACAAGGTCTCATTCAAGCGATGGACCGAATTGGAGTCAAATTCAAAAATGGGGAAATCTACATTCCGGAGGTTCTCATTGCTGCCCGTGCCATGCACGCAGGGATGGCGATCCTCAAACCCATTCTCTCCAAATCCACAACTTCCAGCCAAGAGAAAGTCCTCATCGGAACGGTGAAAGGAGATCTTCACGACATCGGAAAGAATTTGGTGATCATGATG
>DYHU01000476.1 GCA_020724025.1 Syntrophorhabdus sp.
AACCCCAGGATAAATATGGCTCTTCTCCCAAATAGGTCCAGTAAAGCCCAAGATTCTATCTGCCTATTAGTTATGAGGTTATCGCATTAATCGCTCTGAGGTATATATCTCTAACTCTCAAGAGGCTCTCAGAAGACATACCTTGATGCGATAAAAGCAGTAAACTCACTGCCTGTTGGTTATGAGTTTATCGGCATGGTTCAAATTCTGGTAACATTTGATAAATGATAACTGGTAACTGGTAATTAGCTCGACTTTGGCCATTTGAGAACTCAATCGTGGTAGGAAAGGCGAGGCCCAGTAATCCTTTGTCATTTCGAGCGGAGCGAGAAATCTTGTTTCGTATCAATGAGATAGAAAGATTTCTCCCTACGGTCGAAATGACAGTCTTTTAATGACAGGTTAGAAATAGGTGATATTAGGGCAAAATGATGAGTTCACCTATTTCTAACTCATTGTTCTTAAAGCCTTATTATTTGGCTCAGTCAATTGGGAAGAAATGGCCAAAGTCGAGATGTTATGATACCAAAAGAATGTAAACGCTTAGCGGAAGTGGATTTTCCGATAGCTGTGGTCTCCAAACATTCGGCGCGGGAGAAGTCTATACGGCATGGGCATCCGTCAACGCTGCATTTGTGGTGGGCGCGGCGGCCGTTGGCGGCTTGTCGGGCGATGTTGCTGGGGTTATTGCTGCCTGATCCCTGTGATGAACATTGTCCCCCTGAATTTAGAGAGAAGGCACGCAAACTTCTACCGCCGTTAGTCGGACAAATAAAAGCGGGTAACCGTTCACAGGGTTCACAGGTTCAAGGTTCAGAGGTTTGGGAACTTCAGAAGATGCAAAAACGGGTTCGATTCAATTCGTCACCTTCGGAATCTTCCGTCTTTAACCCTGAACTTGTGAATGCATACTACAAATTGACCCCTCGTGAACGGTTACAGGAGAAAATGTTATGCGTCAATATAATGTAGCTGTGGTTGGAGCCACCGGAGCAGTAGGCTCAGAAATGATCAAGACCTTGAGTCAAAGAGACTTTCCAGTCAAAGAGTTGCGGCCGCTGGCTAGTTCCCGTTCTGCCGGCCGGCTAATAGAATTTAAGGGAAAAGAAATAACCGTTTCTGATCTCAGGGAGGACTCTTTTGGAGAGATAGACATTGCCCTGTTTTCAGCTGGAGGGGGAGTGAGTAAAGAATTTGCTCCCCTGGCAGCCAAAGCCGGCGCCGTGGTGATTGATAATTCCAGCACCTTTCGGATGGAGCCGGATATTCCTCTGGTTGTGCCTGAAGTTAATCCTGAGGCACTCAAGCCAGGACCGGGCATTATTGCCAACCCTAACTGCTCTACTATTCAGATGGTGGTGGTATTAAAGCCCCTCCATGATGCGGCCAGGATCAAACGGATTGTTGTCTCTACTTACCAGGCGGTATCAGGCACCGGGTGGAAAGCAATGGAAGAACTTCGAATACAGAGTGAAGCTGTGCTTAAAGGAGAGAAGGTAGTTACGGAGGTCTACCCTCATCAGATTGCCTTTAACATTCTTCCCCAGATAGATGTCTTCCTTGACAATGACTATACCAAAGAAGAAATGAAGATGGTCAATGAAACCAGAAAGATCATAGGATATAACTCACTGGCCATTACGGCCACCACAGCCCGGGTGCCAGTATTTCTCTCCCATGCTGAGTCAGTAAATGTGGAATTCTTCAAGCCGTTAAGTCCTGAGCAAGCCAGAGAAATCTTGAGCACCGCCCCTGGAGTTAAGGTGGTAGATGATCCATCCAGGAATCTTTATCCCCTTTCGATATATGCCGCTGGTCGAGATGAAACCTTTGTTGGCCGCATCAGGAAGGATGAATCAGTGGACCACGGGCTTAACCTCTGGATCGTCTCTGACAACCTGAGAAAAGGGGCAGCCTTGAATGCGGTTCAAATCGCGGAAGAGATGATAAAGAGAGGGTTACTCTAAGTTTCGGGTTTCGAGTTCATTTCTACCAGGAAATCTGGTGGTGTCTTACCATAGCTTAAAGCAAGCAACAATTATATTGGAGTATAAGGCCTCGATTTTGGCCATTTTGAATTCTATTCCCCTTAAGTAATCAAGGGGAGGTAAGAATCCT
>DYHU01000477.1 GCA_020724025.1 Syntrophorhabdus sp.
GAAAGGGCTGAAAGCTTTTCTTGAGCATATCCCTGCTGGGGTTCGTAATCTTCATCTTGCGGCTTCTCAGGTAACATCCCTCCCCTGCCTCCAAGAACTTGCCATGGGGTGCCAGAAAACACTCGAGCCTAAAGGAGACCATCCTTGAAACCTCTCACCGTGGTCACCCCTTACAGCCCAGAACCTTTCTTCGAAAAGACCCTACTTTCTCTAAGGGAATCAGATATGGTCGAGGAGATAATGATTTTGAGTCAGGAGTCGGTTCATCTGAACATTCCCAGGTGTTGTGTTCTGGTCGCTGGCCCCCTCCCCTCTCACGAAACCCTTAGTCTGATTCTGGACGGAATCCGAACGAAGTATCTTCTTCTTTTATTGGAGACCCAACAAATTTCATTCGAACCAAAAGCCATGGAGAGAATCCTGGCAGTGGCTGAGTCAACGAAAGCAGACCTGGTCTATTCGGATTTCTATGACCAAAGCGAACACGAAAAGACCCTTCATCCACTGAATGATTACCAGCTTGGGAGTGTGCGTGATGATTTTGACTTTGGCGCGATGATCCTCTTTTCGGTCCCCGCTGTCCAAAAGGCCTTGAAAAAATACGGCGTCATACCAGAGGTGAAATTTGCCGGCCTTTACGATCTTCGCCTTAAGGTCTCCATCGACCACTCTATCTATCACCTGCAGGAGCCACTCTATAGCGTCATCAGGAACGTAGGGGCAATTCATGAATTGCCCCTACAGGAAAAAATATTTTCTTATGTCGATCCTCGAAATCGAACCATCCAGAAAGAAATGGAAACTGTTTTCACGGATTATCTGAAGAAGATCAAGGCTTATCTGCCACCCAAGTTCAATGAGGTTGAACAGACAACGGAATCCTTTCCAATGGAAGCCTCTGTTATCATCCCTGTTCGGAACCGGAAAGAGACGATTGGAGAGGCCGTGAAAAGCGCCCTATCGCAGGAAACGGATTTTCCATTCAACGTTATCGTTGTGGACAACCACTCGACAGACGGAACAACAGCCATTCTTTCCGATCTCGCCAGGCAGTATTCTAACCTGAAGCACATTGTTCCCAAGAGGACCGATCTTGGCATTGGCGGTTGCTGGAATGAAGCCCTTCACGCCGACGCCTGCGGCCGCTATGCCGTTCAGCTCGATTCGGACGATCTTTACAGCAGTAACCGCACCCTGCAGAAGATGGTGAACATACTCCGTCTGGGAAATTTCGCCATGGTGATCGGCTCTTATACCCTCGTCGATTCCAGGTTGGAGGAAATTCCGCCCGGCCTTATCGACCACCGCGAATGGACCGATGAGAACGGCCGCAACAATGCGTTGCGCATCAACGGTCTGGGCGCACCGCGGGCATTCAACACCGGTCTCATGCGGAAAACCGGGTTTCTCAATGTGAGTTACGGTGAGGATTATGGGGCGGCACTGCGAATCTGCAGGGAATACCGGATCGGGAGGATCTATGAGAGCCTATACCTCTGCCGACGCTGGTCGGGCAATAGCGACGCAGGGCTCAGCCTCGAAGAGGCAAACCGAAACCATGCCTTTAAGGACTGGATCCGGACTGATGAGATTCTTGCACGACAGATGATGGTAAAAGAAAGGGAGTCGGAATAATGGAATAGTGGAATAATGGGTTTAGAAAAAGTTTAAAATCTCGTAACTGTTTAGTCAAATAGAAGTCCTACGGAGCCGGAGCTGGGCAAGCCGCTCTCCAAGCCTCGAATGGCGGTCTTTGGATGTTATGGGAAACAGACGCTCTCATCTGAGCGAGCCCCATGGATTAGAATCAAGGCCTGTGCCAATGATCCGAAAGGTGCGCCTCGAAGCCTTTCCGAACGGTTTGCCCAGCTCCGTGATAAGATTTTGTGCTTGATTTGGCTAAACAGTTTCAATATCTCTATATTTTTCTCATTTTCAACTTTAGGCACTTTAGTTCACTTTAGTCACTTTTTATTACTCAATATTCTATTTCATTGGCAGCCATGAGAATCTTCATTCGGCCCTGGCAGAAAGATGACCTTGCGTCTATCCGCAAAATAACCTGGCAGTCCTGGGTCTCCACCTATTTGAGCTTCATTCCCGAAAGCGACCTCA
>DYHU01000478.1 GCA_020724025.1 Syntrophorhabdus sp.
AAAGAGGAGAAGAAAACCGAAAAACTTCCGGAGGGAAAGACCGTGAGGGTTGAGGGAATGGAGACGGTTAAGGGCGTTCATCCTCCAAAGCCTGATGCCCCTCCTGCTAAAAAACCTTCTCCTGAACCTGCTCCAAAGCGAGAACCGGAGACCAGAATAACCTCTGTTCCTGCCCGGCCATTTGCCGGCGCTCCCCTTCCTTTCCTCCAGATGGGCTTCAAAAAGAAGGTGGCCATCCTGGACTTCGAAAATAAAACGACTTATCAAGAGGAAAAGATCGGAGAGGCAGTGGCCAAAAGGCTTTCTGATAAATTAGAGGCAACCCAGCGGGTGGTCATCATGGATAAAGTCGTCGTCTCGGAAATGCTGAGTCGGGAAGGGATCAAATTCGAAAGCCTGACAGACCTTTTGGTGATGAAACAGGCTCACCAGTCCCTGGGAATCCAGGCCTTTGCCCTGGGAACGGTCATGGATGTAAGCATCCTCTCTTCCAAAGCTTCGGAGACATCGGATGAAGAGGTCTCCTTTGCCACGGCAAAAGTGGAGATCCGTTTCGTCGATGCCTCCACAGGAAATCTGCTCAAGACCTTCATCGGAAGAAGTCCCATTTTCGGCACGAAAGAGACAGGGGAATATAGCCGGAGCAAAGCCGTGCTGAAGGCCATCGATTTCGGTCTGGAGGACATCTTGGAAGGGTTTTTCAGACAGCTGGATTACCTGGACTGGACGACCACGATTGCCAAGATTGAAGGAGAGAATCTTTTTATCAATGCAGGCAAACTTTCCGGTCTAAGGATTGGGGATACCCTCGAGATTTATGAGCCCGGGAAAGAGATCATTCACCCCGCCACAAAAATCTCTCTCGGATGGACCACCGGCCAGATGAAAGGGATCGTGAGGGTCTCGGAACTCTTCGGTGTGGATGCGGCCATTGGGAAAGTAGCACAGGGTAGTGGCTTCAGTCCCAACGATGTGGTGAAAGCAACAGCAAGGTGATCGTGTCTCCCTTATCCCCCTCACCCCTCCCCTCTCCCACCAGCCCGCCCCACAGAGCGGAGCGAGGCCGGGGGGGAGAGGAGATAATTTGCAAACCCGGTTTAAATCTAAGGATTTTTTCGCCCATTCCTTGACAAAAGGACAATCTCCTAATTAGAGTCTGTTTATAAATTCAGTTTGTTCGTCATACCCGCGAAGGCGGGTATCCAGAACGTATTGAAAACACTGGATTCCCGTTTTCACGGGAATGACAAAGAAAGATGATTACGCAATTTATAGACAGACATTAATTAAAATTTATTTATTCTTCTCGCCCTTTCCTTTTTTCATTAAAGAGAGGAGATGGGGAGAGGGAAAAGGAGTGAAAGATGCGGCTTCCACAATTTGAATATGTTGAGCCAAAGACACTTAAAGGGGCTTCAAGAAGTTTAACTTCGGATAAAGAGGCTGTTGTCCTCGCAGGAGGGACAGACCTTCTCGTCAATATGAAACATAGGGTGATCGAGCCTAAACGGATCATCAACCTCAAGACGATTCCGAATCTCGCCTATATTTCGGATGGAAGGGATGGATTGAGGATTGGAGCTCTTACCACACTCCACGAGATTGCCTCTTCTCCGTTGATTCAGGAGAGATGTCCTGTCCTCTGCATAGCAACCAAGGAAGTGGGAGCCTATGCGCACCAGGCAATGGGGACTTTAGGCGGGAATCTCTGCCAGGGAAATCGCTGCCGTTTCTACAATCAATCAGCCTTCTGGAGGGGAGTGAGACCTCCTTGCTTCAAAGCAGGAGGTAAGGTCTGTTATATTGCGCCAAAGGGGAAGGAGTGCTGTTCCACCTATTGCGGCGATCTGGCTCCTGTGCTCATTGCTCTGGACGCTCAAGTTAAGATCGCTGGTCTCCAAAAAGAACGTTCTCTGCCTCTTAAAAAACTCTATACTCATAACGGGAAAAAGCCGCTCTCTTTGAAAAAGGGAGAATTTTTGAAAGAGATTCTCGCCCCATCTTCTTCGAGCAAAACACTCTATCTGAAATGGAGGCTGAGGGATTCCCTTGAATTTCCCATCCTTTCTTTAGCAGTCCGCATTGACAATGATCGAAGTGGAAAAATT
>DYHU01000479.1 GCA_020724025.1 Syntrophorhabdus sp.
TCGCCCTGCGTCTATCTCTACCCTCCTCTTTCTTCACCATTTAAGAGGATCTTCTGCGATAAGGAACACTGGATCGAGAAGGTGAGTTTTGGCAATATCTTCAGGGAACCTTTTTTTACCATATGGAATCGTGAGAATTACGAGCAATTCAGAAATCAATTTATTGAGAGGAAAAATGGATTTAGGGAGCTATGCTTTTCACTCTGGGATAGTTCGAAGATGAAAGACGCTCAAGGCAATGCCCTTCCAGAACCTCCTGGGCCCTGCAAAACCTGCCACAAAATATTAGGAGTTTAAAATAGGATCAAAAAAGGCCTGATGGCATGTAGCCATCAGGCCTTTTGCATGCCAAGAGCCTAAAACTTTGGGACTGGAAGGAGAATCCCACCAAAGATTAGGTAAGCCAGAATCAGGGTCAGGATGATGTTGAAGCCCTGAGCAATGAGAAATGCAGCCGCAGGTCTTCCACCACCCATCGCCACGAGTTCCTTGAACCTCGTATCGAGACCAATACATATGAAAGCAAGGTTAAACCACCATGCTCTAATACTCTTCGAAATGTCTGTTACAGACTTCGAAAATGTATCGCTCATGAAGAATGAAAAGATAATGGAGGCAACGATGAACCCCAAGACAAACTTGGGGAATCGGAACCATATTTCCATTGCGCTCGGTTTTTCACCCGCCTCTCTCCCTTTGAAGACAAACCATAGGGCCAAGAGAAATGCAGCCACTCCGATTAATACATTCTGTGCCATCTTAACCACGACTGCTACTGACATTGCCTCCGGCCCAGCGATGGCACCTGCTGCCACCACTGCGCCGGTTGTGTCAATGGTTCCGCCTAACCAGGCCCCTGCAACGGCTGATGACATCCCAACCGCTTTTGCGATGATCGGCTGGAATATCAACATGGGAATAGCACAGAGAAGGACGAGAGAGATGGTGTGGCTTATTTTCTTCGGATCACCCTTTACGGCACCCCCTGCAGCAATTGCAGCCGAGACCCCACAGATGGAGACAGCAGACCCAAGAATGGAGGCAAATTCATCATCGAGGCCGAGTTTCTTGGCCACCCAGAAGCAAAAATAGAAGACGGCACCGATGACAATGATCGACTGGATCATCCCATAAGCACCCACCTTGACAATGGTCGTGAAAAGAACTTCAGCCCCGAGGAGAACAAGACCGATCTTGATAAAATATTCTGTCTTTACCCCTTCTTTGACCCATCCGGGCAAACCTACTGTATTACTTACCAAAAGCCCCAAAAGCAGAGCCCAAAATACTACCTCAAGGCCCCAGTATGCAATCGTAGTGTTTCCTCCGATGATACCCGCTATGAGCGATAGGATGAAAACGAAGGGGAATCCAATGATAAACTTACTGAAAGGCAATCCCATGATTAATATTCCTATCGCTGCAAAAACCCAAAAACCGATAAGCATATAAAGAGCAGTTAGAAGGTTTCCTCCAGAGAACATTTTCCCAAAGGTATTCACTCCACCATCCTTGATCTCTTTGGTAAGCTTTTCTGCCTTGCTTCTTAAACCAGAATCTTTTACTTCCTTTGCAATCTTCTCGACCTTTCCCGTAACCTTCCCAATCTTCGCTCTGTCCTTCGTTTCAAGGGCCGATTTAAGAGTAGCCGTCCCCATTTTCAGCCCTAACTCATCCATCTTTTCTGCATCTTTACCGAGAGCTTCCACCTTCTTGGTCCACTCCGGCACCTTGGCTTGGAAGGTTCCTTCTGTCATCCATCCCCACTTAGGAAGCTTAAATGTAGCTCCAGCCATGAAGATGATCAGAATAAGAAACCCTATCCAGACCGCCATCCAGTCATCCTTCTTCCAGATTGTTGACCAATCGATGCCTTGTTTTTTCTCAACCATAATCACACCCCCTCTTTTCATAATTGCCTATGAAATGACGTGTTCGTGTCCCTGCCTACCGCAGGCAGGCGTGACTCGTGTCTGCCGGTTAAACCCATATTGAAATTATTCCTGGAATTTAAGACCACCTCCTTTCTCAAATCGTCACTGCAAAATTAGCAATTATCAACTTCTATCTTTTCACCGATAGCTTTGCATTGCTAACT
>DYHU01000095.1 GCA_020724025.1 Syntrophorhabdus sp.
TTGCCTTCCTTATCTCCTTGATAATGGATGGGTTAAGAGGCCAGCCCTTCGGGAATACTCTTCGGGAACTCATCCGCTTTTTACCCCTGTTACCCGAATAACCGGTCCCCTTCTTTAAGTTCATTCTCTTTGCTCCATGAGGGTGGAAAGAGTCCCCATGAGCAGGGACGCCTCTATTACTTCGCGGTTTCAGAGACCTCCAAACCTCAAAGTTTTCAATTCTGTTGATTTTTTATCCCAATTTGGTAAACTTCTCTTAAAGTCAAAACCCCACCAATATGGGGTAAAAGAGGGACACCCAGATGAGTATCTTCAACCTTCGCCAATCCGTAATTGTTGAATACAGCAAATATGTCCAGAGTTTCTTCTCCATCGCTGATCAATTACTTAAAATAGACGATCTTTGTTTTTCTTTCCGGAGTAAATAAATGGATTCAAATTTTCAAAAACCTCATTATCTCGGTCACAGGAAACGCCTCCGTGAGAGATTCCAGAAGACTGGTCTTGCTTCCTTTCAGGATTATGAAGCCGTAGAACTCCTTCTAACATTAGCGATTCCTCGAAAGGATGTTAAAATCCCTGCCAAAGAGGCTATAAAGAGGTTCGGTTCCTTCCGCGGAGTTCTTGACGCCCCGGTCGAAGAATTAAAAAAGATACCCGGAATCGGTGAAGTGGCTCCATTAGCCATTCGATTCATTCGCGAAGCCGCAAACCTCTACCTCCAGCCAAGAAGTCAAGCTGACCTCACATTGCAGAAAACTGAGCCTGAAACGATCTCATTAGAGGACCCAAAAGTTCTTTTCGATTATTGCAAGGCGGCCCTGGGTGCCCAACATAATGAAATGTTTAAAGTCATATATCTAAATAGTCGCTTTAGGGTCATTGACCTTGAGACCTTAACCGAAGGAACCATTGACAGAGCATCCGTCTACCCACGAAAAGTGATGGAATCGGCGCTGAAAAAGAAGGCCTCAATTATCGTATTTGCTCATAACCACCCGGATGGAAATGTCACCCCTTCAGATCATGACAAGACCGTCACGCGAGCGCTTGTTCTTGCAGCCAAAACACTCAACATTACTGTTTTCGACCATATCATAGTCTCTAAAGACGAGGTCTTTAGCTTCCGGGCACAGGGTCTGCTTTAATGGGTGTTTCTGATCAAATTCTCAATGCATTTCCTGATCTGAACTCAACCCAGTTCGAGGCAGTAGGACATACTGAAGGGCCTTTGCTCATCATTGCTGGCCCTGGCTCTGGAAAAACTCTGGTTCTTGTCGTTAGGGTTCTTAACATCCTTATTCAGAAACTGGCCGAACCACGGGATATGCTCATCTGCACCTTTACAGAAAAGGCCGCTTTTGAATTGCGGGATCGAATCTCAGCGGCGGCCAAAAAGCTAAACTATTCTGGCGACCTGTCAGATCTTCTTGTTGGTACCATTCATGGCATATGTAATGACTTTCTGATGACTTACAGGCATCTCACTCCACTCGGCAATAACTATGAAGTCCTTGACGAGCTTACCCAACTTCTGTTTCTATATGACAATTTTGATAAGATCATTGGACAAGAAGCGGATGGGAAATATCTTACCCGATGGACAACTCGCTGGACGGCTATTGAAGGCGCCCGGAATTACTTCGATAAGATAACAGAGGAGTTGATTGATCCAATCAAACTTTTGGAATCTCCTGATCCTTTTATCAAAAGAATCGGGGAGGCCTATCGAGCTTACGAGCAGGCCTTGTATGAAAAGAACGGTATCGATTTTGCTCATCAACAAAAGCTCTGTTACCAGCTCCTTCAGGACTCGAGAGCGGGTGAGAGCATTAGAGGAAAAATTAAGTATGCGATGGTGGATGAGTATCAAGATACAAATTACATTCAGGAACAACTGCTTCTCCTTCTGACTAGTCCACGGAATAACATCTGTGTAGTGGGAGACGAAGATCAGAGTATTTACCGGTTTCGTGGCGCCACCGTAAGAAACATCCTCGAATTTCAAAACCACTTTCCCGCCCGTGAAATTAGTAAACTGACCATTAACTACAGGTCTCACGAAAAGATCATAAAGGCATATAACAAATTTATGATGAGCCACAATTGGAGCAATCCCGGCTCTGGCCACCAGTTCAGGTACGACAAGGAAATTGTCCCTGACCCTGATGGAAAATTTCCTGATTATCCCGCCGTCTTTTCCATCTGGGGCGAGACCAAAAATGATGAGGGAAGTCGAATTGCGGATATCGTTCATTTCTTAAAAGAGAACCGAGTCATAGAAGACTACAGCCAGGTAGCCTTATTTTTGCACAGTGTACGACTGGAACATAGTGAACACTATATTAGGGCGCTCGAAGCTAAAGGTATTCCTGCTTTTTGTCCCCGTGCCCGGGGTTATTTTGAGAGTGAAGAAATCCGATATATAGTCGCTTGCTTTGCAATCTTGCTGGGATACTACGGAGAGAATCGGGGAGAAGTGGTAGGAAAGGGTCTCAACGAATTGGCAACCTATGTGGATGATTGTCTCGTTGAACTCGGTCGGAGTTGCGGAGCTCCACATCCTCTCTCACTCTGTATCCAGCGATTTGAAGGGGAAATTCGGGAATTACAAGAGGGGGAAACCCTCGATCGGAGGCTGGCAGATTATTTTTACCATTTCTTGGCTCATGAGCCGTTTGCCTCCATGGTCAAAAACGAAAATCGGGCGCGTAACCTTGCAATCTTTTCCCAACTATTGAATGTTTTTCAGAATTACTACCATTACACCGTTATTTCATACCGCAACCGGGATTTTCTTCGCTTACATTTTTTCAATAGCTTCCTCCGTCTTCTCTATATAGGCGGTATAAACGAGTATGAAGATCCAGACCAACCTTTTCCTAAAGGCTATGTTCAGGTGATGACCATCCATCAAGCCAAAGGGTTAGAGTTCCCGGTGGTTATCGTTGGCTCTCTTGACAAACAACTCTCCTCGCCTAAAGATGTGGACCGGCGCTTATCACCTTTTTACCATAGAGAACCCTTCGAACCCGAAAACAGGATCACCGGATTTGATCGAATGCGACTTCATTATGTTGCTTTCTCCCGGGCAGAGAAAATACTTGCGCTTACTTCAACGGAGCAACCAAAACCTTACTTCAATCCAATCTGGCAAGGGTTGCCTCAATGGCCGTATGTGAGGCAGGATCTCCTCAAATCACTCTTTTTTCGATTAAGGAGCCGCATGCCCTTAAAGAAGACTTTTAGCTTTACCAGCGATCTTAAGGTCTATGAAACCTGCCCAAGGCAATACCAGTTTTTTCGAGACTATGACTTTACGCCATCCCGATCAGCAGAAATCTTTTTCGGAGCTTTGGTCCATCACACTATCGAGGATATCCATCGTTTGGTCATGGATAAAAGGGCTCATGAGCTAAATGAGAGGAAAATTCGGGAGATCTTTGATTTCAATTTCCGGCATCTCATGGCCAGGGGCATCCGCCCAATTGGGGAGATCCAGAAGGCTAATGCCTTTTCTCAGGTCATGAACTATTTCAATCAAAATCGAGCCGAGATGGACCGTATCATTGACACCGAGGTCGATGTATCCGTTGAAAAGGAAAACTATATTCTTTCAGGAAAGATCGATCTCTTACTGGGTTCGGATGATAAGTTGGAGCTCCTCGATTTTAAATCACAACCTCGCCCTATTGAGGATGATTTAAGGCTTGATGGCTACTACAAACAGCTTTGCATCTATGCCCATATTCTTGAGCGGCGATACGGCAGGAAAGCAGAGAGACTTTTACTTTACTGGACCGGCGAACCCAAACGGTCAGAGGCCTTAATGGAGTTTCCTTACCGTCCCGAAGTTGTTGACGAAGCAGGTATTTATTTCGACCACGTTGTTGACCAGATCCTCAAAAAGGATTACAGGATAAGAACCACACCTGAGCATAAGGTCTGTAAGGAGTGCGACCTACGGGTGTATTGTGGCCGTGAAGGGGTCATCAGGTTGGGTGAGATGAGTGGTATAAAGAAGAAGTGGTCTTATAAGGAGATAAGGTGAATGATTCAATCCTATCTGGCCAGAGATGAAGGCAAGACGCTCGAATTCAAGGAAAATTGTAAATCACTGCAACATATTGTTCAGACTGCCGTCGCCTTTGCAAATACTGCGGGTGGTTCCATCGTTATCGGCGTTCGTGACCGAACGAAAGAGGTAGTTGGTGTAGCCGATTCCCTGGCAGAAGAAGAACGAGTTGCGAATGCATTCGCAGACGGTATTCGACCCCTTCTTGTCCCCGACATACAGATTCACTCCTGGCGTGATCGGGAACTCATTACAGTAATAATACCCCATACAATCGGGCCGTATTATATTCGGTCAGAGGGTCCAGAGTCGGGTGTCTACATTCGTTTGGGTTCGACGAATCGGCGGGCGGGCCCTGAAATGATCACAGAAATCCGCCTCCTGGCGCGCAACACCTTCTTTGATGAGCAACCATGCACGGAAGCGAGCTCGGAACAGGTTGACTTCCGAGCGGCTTCCGAGTTCTTCAAAGCCGTATCAAGGCCTCTTAGTTCCCCTAAACGAAAATCTCTGGGTCTTGTTGTGGAGTACAGAGGCCGAGAAGTTCCCACAAATGGTGCCGTACTTCTTTTCGGAAAGAATAGAAGTAGCCTCTTCCCGGATGCAAATATTCGCTGTGCTCGATTTAAGGGAACTGATACATCAAGGTTTATTGATCAAACAGAAATTGACGAGCATCTTCCAAAGGCAGTGGAGAGCGCCATTTCTTTTGTTGAACGTCACACTCTCCAGAGCTTAGAAATTGGCCGAATCCGCCGGAGAGAACAAGCGCAGTACCCTTCCCCCGTGATTCGAGAAGCTATCATCAATGCTATTGTCCATGCTGATTATTCGATTGGCGGCACTGGAACAAAGCTTGCGATCTTTGATGACCGCATTGAAATCACAAATCCTGGACTATTACCTTTCGGCTTAACTATCGAGGCTGTCATTTCGGGAGTTTCTCGCCTTCGGAACAGAGTCAT
The DNA here is from genome assembly GCA_020724025.1 of Syntrophorhabdus sp. The sequence continues at coordinate 5,041 of DYHU01000095.1, forward strand.
TGGGCGCACCTTTCGGGAGTTGAATCTCATCGAACAGTGGGGTTCTGGCATTGGAAGGATGCTTGCAGCCTGCGCTGAGGAAGGCTTAAAACCACCGAGATTTGAAGAGATAGGCACGAACTTCCGGGTCACTCTCTTTGAGACAAGAGTTACCACCCCTGTCCGTCCTGATTGGCATAATCAGGTTGTACGTTATCTTGCCCAAAAAGGCCAGATTTCCACGCAGGAAGCCACACGGCTTTGGAAGACGTCCGACCGCACTGCAAGAACCCGCTTGCGTAAACTAGTCATAGATGGGGTGCTCGCCGAGATGGGAACAGGCCCCAAAGACCCCTATAGAACATATATTCTTAAGGAGGGGTATCCTGTCTCCTGAATAGGTATATAAATATTTTCCCCTTCCTTTTTAAGGGGGGCGGGAGGAATTTTAAGAGGTAAGTAACATGGCAAAAATTGAAATTACCAAAACGGAGCTGATGTGGCCGGGGAAATATAATGAGGATGGGACCCGTAAAGAAGTGGAACGGGTAAACCTCCCTTTCCAGGTCATTGAAACAATCAATGAGACCCGTGCCACACGGGAGGCCGCCAAGAAGCCAAAACAACGTTCACTTTTCGATGTATGGGAAGCCAGAGAAGGCGATACGTTCGAAGAAGGTTGGAAGAACAAACTCATCTGGGGCGATAATAAACTGGTTATGGCCTCTCTCCTCGAAAAGTTTGCAGGGAAGATCGACCTCATCTATATTGACCCACCATTTGCAACTGGAGCAGACTTTTCTTTCAACACGCAAATCGGTGACGCCGATTTGGAGGTAACAAAGGAACAATCGATAATCGAAGAAAAAGCGTATAGAGATACTTGGGGAAGAGGACTCGATTCGTATCTTTCTATGATGTATGACAGATTAGTGCTCATGCGAGATCTGTTGGCAGAGGAAGGAAGCATTTACGTTCATTGTGATTACCGTGTTGTTTACCTTCTTAGAGCCATACTGGAAGAATTATTTGGCAGTGATTATTTCCAGAATGAAATTCAATGGTGCTACAGTATAGGTGGTAAAGGCGCTCAGCGTTTTGCTCGCAAACACGATACAATTTTATTTTATACAAAGTCAGAAAAATATGTATTTAATGCTAAAGACAGTGATGTCGTGGTACCTCGAAAGGCCAATTCCCACATGCGCCTTAAAGTGGATGCTGATGGGAGGGAGTACCAAGAGAAGACTGACAGAAAGACTGGTAAAATTTACCGATACTATGTTGATGAAGGTAAGATTCCAGAAGATTACTGGACTGATATTGAACAGTTGAACCGCGAAGATGCTGAGCGTGTTGGATACGAAACGCAGAAACCAGAAACGCTTCTTCGGAGAATCATTGCTGCCTCTTCTGATGCAGGCCATTTAGTAGCTGATATTTTCTGTGGTTCCGGCACAACCCTTGCTGCTGCCGAAAAACTTGGCCGGCGCTGGATTGGTTGTGACCTTTCTCGCTGGGCGATCCATGTCACCCGAAAACGCCTCCTCGGCATCGAAAACTGTAAGCCTTTCGAAGTACTTAACCTCGGGAAATATGAACGGAAGTACTGGCAGGGGGTAACGTTTGGTGACAGGAGAAAGACCGACCAGCAACTTGCTATTTATCAGTATCTGGCATTTATTCTGAAGCTCTATGATGCTGAACCTATTTCCGGGATGCAGCATCTCCATGGGAAGAAAGGCAAAGCCGTTGTCCATGTGGGTGCGGTTGATGCACCGGTGACTATTGACGAGATCAATGCCTGCCTGGATGAATGTGTGGCAATTCAGCAAAAGGAACTTTACATCCTCGGTTGGGAATGGGAGATGGGACTCTACGACCTGATGACCGATGCCGCTAAAGGTCGGGGAATAAAACTCGTTCTCCTTAACATTCCTCGAGAAGTGATGGAGCAACAAGCCGTGGATAAAGGCGATATCAAATTCTTCGAATTGGCTTACCTTGAAGTGGATATTAAACAAGAAAAGGGACGGAAGGTTATCGTAGCGCTCAAGGACTTTGTCATCCCCAATACCGAACTTATCCCTGAAGATATTCGTTCCAAGGTCAAAAAGTGGGCAGATTATATCGATTACTGGGCCGTGGATTGGAATTTCCAAAACGATACCTTCATGAATGGCTGGGTGACCTATCGGACTCGAAAGGATCGAACACTTCCACTTAAAAGTGATCCCCACACCTATGAAAAGCCTGGCAAATACACGATAATGGTTAAAGTTGTAGATATTTTCGGTAACGATACCTCCCAGGCTTTTGAAGCCGAGGTAAAATAGTCATGACCAAAGCCGTTATTTCTTATGATAAAGACCTGCCAGAGATTCCAGATCGACTGGCCCATCTTAAGCCAGATTGCCATCTGATTAAAAAAACTGCCGAAGAATTCGAAATCGTTGAAGGGCGCCGGCCGAGTAAGATGTTGTTGGTGAATCGCCTTCGCCAGGCTGTGGATAGGTGGCGTGATGAGGGATACCCTGGAGCCTCTTCCGTGACTCAGCGCCTGTTTCAATTCTGGTTCGAAGAAGATCATCTGTTAAACGGAAATACCTTCCACTACTATTTTGGTCAACAAGAAGCAGTAGAGACCCTTGTTTATCTTATAGAAATTGAAAAAAACCGCGATTCAAAACCACTCATTGATTCTTTTGCCGAGGTTTTCAAGAAGGATATGTTTGAGTATAGCCTTGAGCACCAAACCACAATGGATGGTCGTCGTCAGGTCAGGCGTTATTTTCCGGAATTGGATAGTGATGGTCTCCAGGATCTCCCTCCCGAGAATTTAAGACGCTATGCTTTCAAGATGGCCACTGGCTCAGGTAAAACTTATGTGATGGCGATGATTATGGGCTGGTCATACTTTCATCGGAAGATGGTGAAGGGGTCTGATCTCTCAACAAATTTTCTAATTGTTGCTCCGAACGTAATTGTCTACCAGCGTCTTGAGAAAGATTTTGCGAGCAACAAAATCTTTTATGATCTCCCGCTTATTCCTCCTGAATGGCAATGGAATATGAAAGTGATCCTCCGGGGAGAAAGCGCTGAACCAGACCCGAATGGAAACCTTTTTCTCACAAATATCCATCAGATCTACGAATCCAGAGACGAGGAATGGACGCCGGCTAATGCTGTGGATGCAATCCTTGGTCGAAAGCCAGTTAAAGACCTCGCCTCCCATCAGCGTTCCATGTTAGAACGGCTAAAAAGCCTCCATGATCTTGTGGTGATTAATGATGAGGCGCATCATGTTCATGATGAAGAGTTAGCCTGGTATAAGACTTTAATGGCGCTTCACGAAAGCCTTCCCAATGGATTAGCATTATGGCTGGACTTCTCAGCAACACCTAAAGACCAGAACGGCACTTATTATCCCTGGATCGTCTGCGACTATCCCCTTGCTCAAGCCGTGGAGGATCGAATCGTCAAGGCGCCCCTTATTGTCCATCAGGTGAAACGTGCCGACCCTGAAAAAGTTAATAAGGATAACGTGACCGATGTTTACGGAGAATGGCTTTTTGCTGCCCTTGAGCGCTGGAAAGAGCACTCCAAGACCTATAAAGCTCTTGGACCAAGACCCGTCCTTTTTATTATGGCTGAGAAGAACGCTTTTGCTGATGAGATTGGCAAATGGCTATTCGATAAGACTAACAAGACTGGACTGAAGGAGAGCGAAGTACTGGTCATTCATACAGATTCGGAAGGGGAGATCACAAAAGCCTATGTAGAAGAAGCTCGAAAGGTGGCTCGTGACATTGACCTGGCTACCAACAAGATTAAAGTCATTGTCAGTGTGATGATGCTGAGAGAAGGATGGGATGTTAAGAATGTGTCAGTTGTTTTAGGTCTTCGACCATTTACCTCGAAGGCGAAGATCCTTCCCGAGCAGGCTGTTGGCCGAGGACTTCGTCTAATGGAAAATATCAGCCCTGACCGAACCCAGACGCTGGAGGTATTGGGGACAAAAGCATTTGAAGATTTCGTAAGGCAGTTAGAGATGGAAGGGGTGGGGATCAAGACTGTTACGAAACCACCCGCTCCACCGATTAAAATAGAACCCGTTCAGGAGAAGATAAAATATGACATTGCCATCCCATTGACCAAACCTGTTTATCTTCATGACTATAAGAAGCTGTCGTCAATAGACCCGTTGAGCCTTGCCCCGATTTTTGATTATGATGAATTAGAAGAGGAATACCGAATTTCCCTCAGGATGGAGTTTGCTACCACTGAAACTGAAATCCATCGAACGGTCATAATTCCGGGCACTCCACCACTTAGTCAAGAGATACTCTCTTCAATCACGAATAAAGTAATTGCTGAGGCTCGATTGTCGAATGTTTTCGCTGAACTTTATCCAATTGTCAGGACATATGTGGCAGAGCGAGGTTTTGGGCAAAAAATTGACCTGGAGAATGAAGAGATTCGAAATCACCTTCGAGTTCCAATGCTTCAACAGGGAGTTGCCACATATCTTGCCCGGAAAATAAGTGAGCTTACTTCAGATAAAAGAGAGATCGAATTTGAGGAGGCAGAATTTAAACTCTCAGACACCCAACCATTCGTCTGGAGGAGACGCCACCTCCAATGTGACCATACTATTTTTAATTATGTGGCCACCTATAATGACTTTGAATCGGAATTTGCAAGATTCTTAGACCGATGTCCAGACATCTTGAGATTTGCGGCGTTGGCAGAACACTTCACCCGTTTTCGGGTTGATTACCTCAGCCCCTCCGGTGCTATCAAATTTTACTATCCGGATTTTGCGGCAGTTCAGAAAGTAAAAAATGGAAAGAAAATCAATTGGATTATTGAAACAAAGGGGCAAGTCTATGAAGCCGTCGCCTACAAAGAAGCGAGTATTCTGGATTGGTGCAAGAAGGTTTCGGCTCAGGTTGGCGAAGAGTGGCGCTACATCCGGGTTGACCAAAAAATCTTTGGTGACGGGAAATTCAATAAATTTTCTGATCTGCTTGCAGTAATTGAACCTGGGTTCTATGGATTTAAGAAACTTTTTTAGTCCAACACGTCATTTACAATTACGATGGAAGAAAGTCCTTTTTTCGGACACAATAAGAATTAGAGAATCATCAGATTAAACATTAGATACAAGGAGTCAGTAAATCAGTGGATATATCGGATTTGATCGCTATTATTTCAAGGCAGTATAAGGAAAAACTTGGTATTGTTCCGGCCAAGACAAAGTTATTGAAACTGGCATACCTAGCAGAAGTCTACTATACCAGGCTAACAGGCAATAGGTTGACGAACCAGGAATGGGTGTTCTGGAAATACGGACCATATCTCTGGGAGTATGAGGAAATAATTTCGAACCAAGCGATCTTTGTGGCGCCGGAGGAAGCAGATGACTTTTACCCAGTAGAAGTTAGGGATGATTATCAAACGAAGGAGACGAGCCTGGATGAAAACAGTGCGGTAGCTCGGGCTCTGGAACATGCAAGCGATGATCTTAACCAATTACTCGACTTTGTCTACTTCGATACCGAACCAATGATGACGGCTAAGATAAGAGGTGAAAAATTGGATTTTAGTTCAGTAATGCCAGAGGAATATTATACCATAAAGAAGTTTGAGGTTAAAAAGAAGCAAGGAAGCCAAATTATTCAAAAAATAAGAAAGTGGGGGACTAGTAAAAAGGATGCCTGACAAAGGCGTTAGTAAATTGTACGAGTACTGTTGTGATGGTCAGTTTTACGAATGGGTTTTCCCAGATGACTTTGGAAATCCGCCTCCAAATGTTGATGACAAATATATTTGCATGGGTCCTGTTTTTTATAAGGACGATGAAATATTAACCCTGATAGAAGATAAATATGATTCAATACATGAAGAAAAGTCTACATGAAGTATTGCCAGATTTAAAGATGGCACAAAACACGATAGATTTCCCCATAGACCATACAAAAGTTTCCAACTCGAAACTGACGACGACTTGATGGTCCTTAAATGCAAGATAAGGCCGGTCTTGGTTATCAAAAAGATTGAGTCTGATTGGAGGATTCCATACAAGTATTCTTTCAATATCTGGCTTTGTTTACCCCTTTTTTCTTACAAGGACAGGCATTCCCAAGGATATGTCTTATCGGATCAAATGCTGCACGTACCGCACAGATTTTATTTCCCGCCCGGCAACCCCGGTGTGGGAGAGGAATGTGCGGGTTTAATAAATGAACTCCAATTCATCCCTGAAATCAACCTTTATCCCAAAAAGTTTTTTTGTGACGATAGAGATCCCAAAATGAATCGACCCATTAAATTAAGCGACAAAGCCTTTCATGCTGTTATTGGACACATTGCCCAATTTCTCCCTGGGATTGTCATTTCGGGTGAATCAAATGAATGGTATGATTTCTTTAAAGAGCTTGTAAATGAAGAAATCTCTAAAGTGGTTCATCCTTGACTTGTACATCACATTTTAGAGGCTTAACTTGCCAAAGATCGGGGGGCAACCCTTCAAAATTTATTTAACCAGAAGAGGGGTTGAATTTTTATTCTTAAAAAAGGTGTTCTCGGCCAGGATTTCCATGGCGAAACCTTCCGCGTCCTCAAAGAAAAAGGAATTTGGTTCATGCCGTGCAAGAAGACTGGATTGGGGGACATGCCTAAAAATATAAATTGACATTTTTCAATGTCCCTGGCGTCCCGTATCACCTCATTGTGGGAGGGATCGAGCGTACTTCCTGTTACGCCCTGCTTTCCGACCTCTTCGGCCTCCGTTAATCCCTTCCTCACTCTCCGTTCAAAATCAGAGGGGAAAATGTTTTTGCTTTAAATTTAACTTTTTAATATAATAACTGATGAGGCTGGATGGTGACCAGAATGGATAAAAACCTTAACTGTCAAGACCACCGGAACTGGGCCATTGCAGGCCAACTACTGGTTGATCTCTCCAGCATGGAGTATGGCTTTCTGGAGATTTACCCCGTTAGAAATTCCAGCAGGGCACTAAACCCCGCCGGAATTATTCTGAAACGTAATCCTGCCATAGGCGGGACTGCAGAGCAGTGGGGTATTATTTCTAACGGGGTGAAAAGATACCGGCAGGAGATCTGGGAGTATATTCAATACCGCGAAAGCCTCGTGAAGTGGCCTTCTATCAATCAAGAGAAAGGGTAGTGGGCCTTTTGGATGTTTGAAAGATTCCTCATTATGTCATTCCCGCATAAGCGGGAATCCAGACACGGTCCCTGCAAAAGCAGGGAACCACACCATTAAAAAACTGGATTCCTGCTTCCGCAG